>JBIKLM010000045.1:0-14824 GCA_044359835.1 Planctomycetota bacterium | reverse complement strand
GCAGCCCAGCTGCCTTCCTGGCGGTGCTTGTAGAAGATCGTCTCTTCCGGGATATCCGCGTACCAGATCAGCAGGTACTGGCTGAAGCCGATGTAGCCGAAGAAGAAAGTGAAGCCGAAGAGCAGCTTGCCCACGTCGTGGAAGTGCTCCTTGGTGACCATCTTGAGGCCCCCGTGCCGCTGGATGAGCATCAGGGTCAGCGCCATGAAGGACAGGAAGCTGGTCATCGAGCCCGCGAACAGGTAGATGCCCCAGATGGTGCTGAACCAGTGCGGATCGAGCGACATCAGGATGTCGATGCCCGCGAAAGTCGAAGTCAGCGCGAACAGCAGCAGCCCGGGCGCGGAGAAGATCTCCATCTTGCGGGTGCGGGTGTGGTCGCCGTCCTGGTCCTGGCTACGGCTCTGACCCCGGAAGAACAGCGAGAGCAGGATCCAGATCGCGAAGTAACCGACGATGCGTGCGGTCCAGAAGGTGCTGTTCAGGTAGTGCGTGTAGACCCCCAGCTTGGCCGGCATGAAGGTCTGGTCGAACTCGATCGTGGCCGGGTCGTTCCACTTGTAGACCGTGCTCGAGCCCATGGCGGTCAGCACCAGGATCGGCAGGAACAGCAGGAACAGGATCGGGAAGTTGCCGATCAGGTTCTCGGCGGTGCGGCGCAGGGCCACCGACCAGCCCGCCCGGGCCACGTGCTGGATCAATGTGAAGACCAGGCCGCCCAGGGTCAGCGTCAGCCAGTAGTAGAAGGCCGTCAGATACCCGAAGTGGAAGTGGCCGAGGTCCGCCGCGATGCCCAGGCCCAAGGCCACCAGGCCGAGGATCAGGGAGCGGGTGCCCCAAGCGGAGAGCCCGGCCGGCAGCTTCGTGTCGGCGTCGGTCAGGTGGATCGGTTCGGCGTGCGCCATGGCGGGTCGGAGGGGGCCGGGGAACCCGGCCGGGCGGCGGTGGTGGCTGGTCAGGGCGTCTCTTGGGGAGCGGCGGGCGGCCCACCGCGGGCGGGTCTCAGCGCGGCTGCTGCTCGAGTTGGGCGCGCACGTCGCCGGGCAGGCTCTCGAGAGCGGCGCTCTGGCTGAGCTGCAGCGCCCGGACGTAGGCCACGATCGCCCAGCGATCGTCGCGGCTGATCTGGGCCGCGTAGCCCTTCATGTTGTTGAGCCCGTAGGTGATCGTGGAGTAGATCTGGCCGTTCGGTTGCTCGCGGATGCGCTGCTCGGCCAGGTTGGCGGGCTTGACCCAGTTCATGCCGGTCGGGGTGGCCCCGGCGGCCTGGGCGCGGCCCAGGAAGTCGGCGCGCTGGGAAACCAGTCCGTCGCCGGCGCCGACCATGCCGTGGCAGGGCAGGCAGTAGATCTGGTAGCGCTCGCGGCCGCGGGCCAGGATCTCCTCGCTGAGCGAGAAGCCGGCCGGGAAGCCGCTGACCCAATCCCCGTTGGCATCCTTGCCCGAAACCGCCGAGGCATCCACGGGCAGGCGGCCGCGGGCCACGGTGCCCGCCGGGGACTTGAGCGAGGCGCGCTCATCCCCGAACAGGCGCGCGAAGATCGGCGCAGGCGCCTGCGCCTTGAACTTCGGCTGCATATCCATGTCCTGGATGATGTGGATGCGCGGCTGGTCGGACTTGGACACGCGCGCCTTGGCGATGAAGGCGGGCGGCACCAGGGCGACGCAGGCCACGATCACACCGATCGAGATCAGCGGCTTGGGCAGCGGCGCACGGGTCGTCGGAGCCAGCAGCGGATCCAGGATCGCGCCGCCGGTCTCGGCCAGCAGGGCCTCCGCACGCGCCCGGTCGAAGAGCGGGTCCTTGGCCTCGATCACCAGGGCGAACCGGTCCGAGGTGAAGCGCTGCATGCGCTTGTGGCGGAACAGCGGATGGAACAGCTCCGGCAGCAGGTTCAGGGCCAGCATCACGAGGAAGGTCGTGAAGGCCGCGAACAAGATCGTCAGCTCGAAGCTGACCGGGATGTTGGCCGGCAGGCTGAACATCGGCTTGCCCGAGATCAGGAACGGATAGCCGCTGATCAGGTAGGGCAGCTGCACGGCGTTCGTGTACCACTGCATGAACAGGCCCAGGGAGGTGCCCGTCAAGCCGAGGCAGAGGGTGAACCAGGGCAGGATCGTGGGCTTGATGCCCATGGCCTCCTCGATGCCGTGCACCGGGAAGGGCGTGATCGCGTCCCAGCGGGTGTAGCCCGCATCGCGAACCCGGCTGGCCGCGGCCATGAGCTCGTCGGGGCTGCCGTATTCCGCCACCACGCCGAAGAGCTTCTGCGGGGCGGTCTCGTCGTGGCCGGAAGCGGCGCCGGCGGACGGGTTGAGGCGATTTTCCTGCATGGTCGTGGATTCGTGGAGGAGCCGTTGCAGGCGGTATCAGTGGGCCGCGGCGGCCGACTTGGCCGCGCTACGCTCGCGTCCGTGGGACTGGTCCCCGTGGGGCGCCGGCATGATCGACTTGACCTCGGCCATGGCGATCATCGGCAGGAAGCGCAGGAACAGGAAGAACAGGGTGAAGAACAGCCCGAAGCTGCCGATCAGCATCCCGATGTCCACCCAGGTGGGACGGAAGTAGTCCCAGGAGGAGGGCAGGTAGTCGCGGCTCAGCGAGGTGACCGTGATCACGAAGCGCTCGAACCACATGCCCACGTTCACCAGGATCGCCACGATCATCATGATCGGGATCGAGGTGCGCGCCTTTTTGAACCAGAACACCTGCGGCGAGAGCACGTTGCAGGAAACCATCGTCCAGTAGGCCCAGGCGTAGGGGCCGGTGGCACGGTTGATGAAGGCGAACTGCTCGTAGCGGTTGCCGCCGTACCAGGCGATGAAGAACTCCATCGCGTAGGCGTAGCCGACCATCATCCCCGTGGCCAGGATGATCCGGTTCATGTTCTCGAGGTGCCGGATCGTGATGATGTCGCGCATGTTGTAGTAGGCCCGCGCCGGAACGGCGAGGGTCACCACCATGGCGAAACCGGAGAAGATCGCGCCCGCGACGAAGTAGGGCGGGAAGATCGTGGTGTGCCAGCCGGGCACCTGGCTGACGGCGAAGTCGAAGGACACGATCGTGTGCACCGAGAGCACCAGCGGCGTCGCCAGGCCGGCCAGCAGCAGGTAGGCGCGCTCGTAGCGGTGCCAGTGGCGCGAGGATCCGCGCCAGCCCAGGGACAGCAAGCCGTAGGCGAAGCGGCGCAGCGGGTGCTTGGCCCGGTCCCGGATCGTGGCCAGGTCCGGGATCATGCCCATGTACCAGAACATCAGCGAGACCGACCCGTAGGTCGAAACCGCGAACACGTCCCAGAGCAGCGGCGACCGGAAGTTCGGCCACATCAGCATCTGGTTCGGGATCGGGAAGAGCCAGTAGGCCAGCCAGATGCGGCCCACGTGGATGCCCGGGAAGGTCGCGGCGCAGACCACCGCGAAGATAGTCATGGCCTCGGCGAAGCGGTTGATCGAGGTGCGCCAGTTCTGCCGGAACAGGAACAGGATCGCGCTGATCAGGGTGCCGGCGTGGCCGATACCGACCCAGAACACGAAGTTCACGATCGGCCAGGCCCAAGCGACCGGGATGTTGTTGCCCCAGACCCCGACGCCGGTGGCGATCAGGTACACGATCAGGGAGAACAGGGTGGCCATGCCGCCCAGGGCGATCAGGAACCCGATCAGCCAGAGGGGGCGAATGCGGGACTCCTCGACCACCCCGCAGACCTTCTCGGTGATGCTCTCGTAGGTGTTCCCCAGGATCAGGGGATAGCGCCCGCGCGGGTCATCACCCGAATTGTCGAGCCCGGTGACCGGGATCAGCGTCTTGGTGCTGGACATGGCTCTTTTGGGGGTCGCCGGGCCGCCGGGAGGCGGGGGTCGGCGCGGGTTTGGCTCAGGCCAGGGCCGGGTTCGGGTTGGTGATGCGCGCCAGGAAGGCGGTGCGCGGCTTGATCCGCAGGAAGGCCAGGAGCTCGTAGGCCCGATCCGTGGCGTGCAGCTTGGAGACCTCGCTGTTCGCATCGGCCAGATTGCCGAAGCGGATCGCGTCGCTGGGGCAGGTCTGCTGGCAGGCGGTCTTGATCTCGCCGTCCAGCATCGCGCGCTTCTCGACCTTGGCCTGGATCTTGACGGCCTGGATGCGCTGCACGCAGTAGGTGCACTTCTCCATCACGCCGCGGGCGCGGATGGTGACCTCGGGGTTGTAGCCGAGCTTGCGCACGTCGTTCTCCTCGCGCTTCAACTCCTTGTGGTAGTTGAAGAAGTTGAAGCGGCGCACCTTGACCGGGCAGTTGTTGCTGCAATAGCGGGTGCCGATGCAGCGGTTGTAGACCATGTCGTTGAGGCCCTCGGTGGAGTGCACCGTGGCGGCCACCGGACAGACCTGCTCGCAGGGCGCGTTTTCGCACTGGATGCAGGCCATCGGCTGGCTGCGCACTTCCGGGGCGTCCTCCTGGCCGGCGAAGTAGCGGTCGATGCGGATCCAGGACATCTCCCGGCCGCGCCGGACCTGGTCCTTGCCCACCACCGGGATGTTGTTCTCGGCCTGGCAGGCGACCACGCAGGCGTTGCAGCCCGTGCAGGCGGAGAGGTCGATGGCCAAGCCCCACTTGTTGCCCTCTTGGGAGCGCTCGGTCCACAGGGGCAGCAGCTCGGGCCCGGGCACGCGCTTGAAGGGATTGGGCTCCACGTAGTGCCCGCCCGCGTGGCTCTCTTCGGGGTGCTCGGCTTGCTTCTGGCGCAGGGTCGCGAGATCCGTCTGGATGCCCGCGTACTGCCCCACGGTCGCTTCGCGGATCAGCTCGCTGACCCGGCTGGGCTTGCCGAAGGCGAACTTGGGCGCGGCCTTCTCGGCATGGGTGTGGCCGTCCGCGGCGTGCTCGTGGTCGTGATCGTGATCGTGATCGTGGTCGCCGTGGCCTTCGCCCCCTTCTTCGTGGTGCCACTTGGCGGGGTCCTCGACGGTCATGGCCACCTTCGGATCGGCCTCGCCACCGTCGCGCTCCAGGCGGCCGTTGGTTTCGATCTGGTGGTGCTCCTGCGTGCAGGCCAGCGGGTAGGTGCCGCCCAGCTTGCGCACCGAAACGCCCGAGAACACACCGGTCGCGGCCTGTTCGGTCAGCGCATAGGCATCGAAGCCGACGGTGGGGGTCGCATCGCGGAACAAACCGCCCACGTGGCCCGCGGCGGCGCGCCCGTAGCCCAGGGCCAGCGAGAGGGCGCCGGCGCCCTGCCCGGGCATCACATAAGCGGCGACCTCGAGGCGGCGGTTGCCCAGGCTGACCTCGACCAGGTCGCCGGTGGTGATCCCCAGGGAACGGGCCGTGGCCGGCGAAACCAGCAGCGGATTGTCCCAGGTGACCTTGGTCAGGAAGTCCGGCAGCTCCTGCAGCCAGCCGTTGTTGGCGAAGCGGCCGTCGTGGAGCTTGATGTCGCGGTGCAGGGTCAGCTCGAAGGAACCGTTGGCGGGCAGGGCCGTGGTGAGCGCCGCCGGATCGATCGCGAGGGGCGCCAAGGAGCGCGGATTGGGGCTGACCGGGCGCAGCTCGCTGCCGGCGTGCCAGCCATCGTGCAGACAGCGTGCCCAGGCGCCTTCCGCGGCGCCGTCGCCGGCCAGCCCGGCGAAGGCCTGGGCGACCAGTTCGCGGCCGCTCTGCCATTGGCCGTTGGCCAGGAACCCGAGGAACTCGAGCGTCGACTTGCCGCCGTACAGCGGTTGGATGATCGGCTGCGTGACGCAATAGCTGCCATCCCAGGCGCGGCCGTCGCCCCAGCTTTCGAGGAAGCTGGCGGCGGGCACATGCCAGGTGGAGGCCAGGGCGCTCTCGTCGACGTACAGGCCCACATGGACGCGGTTCTGCGCCTTGGCGTAGGCAGCCGCGAAATCGAGCCCGCGCGGCGCGTCGTAGACCGGATTGCCTTCCAGCACCACCAGGGTCTCGACCTGGCCCGCGTTCAAGGCCTGGACCAGGCCCGCCAGGGCCGCGGGCCCGCTCTGTTCGGCCGCCGCGGCGAGGGGCTCCTCGGTCAGCAGCACGGTGCGCCCCAGGTTGCCCAAGGCCGCATTGAGGCGCAGCACCAAGGCGTGCAGTTCCGGAGCATGCTCCGGGCCGATCGCCAGGGCGCTCTGGTTGCGGCGGGTCATCAGCTCGTCGGCCAGCGCATCCAGGAAGCGCGCGATGCGCGGCTCGGCGATCAGCTCGCCGCTGGGCAGCGGGTTGGCCGACCCGAAACCCGAGACCGGCGGCAGCCCGCGCTGGGCCAGCTTGGCCTCCAGGGCGCACAGCAGCGCGCCGATCTGCGAGCTGCGCACGGGCAGGCGATGGTCCGCGCTGGAGCCGGTGGTCGTGAAGCGCGCTTCGATCGCGTACAAGCGGCTCATCTCGACGCCGCTCTCCGGCTTGCGCCGCTTGGCGAAGTCACGCGCGTGCCGCAGCGCGCCCGGATGGCCGTCGAGCAGGTCCGAATCGAACGCCACCACGGTCAGCGCGTCCGCCAAGCGGTAGTGGATGCGCAGCGGACGGCCGTAGGCCAGGCGCGCGCCTTCGGCCTCGTTGTGCCGCGCGACCGCGTCGTAGCGCACGAAACGCGCTTGGGGCAGAGCCTCGGCCAAGCGCGCGAGCTGGGCTTCGATGGCCGGCGAGCTGGTCGGCCGCAGCAGCACCGCCAGGCCGGCGCCGCCGTTCTCGAGATACTTCTGACGCAGGCCGCCGAAGGTCGCATCGAAACCCTCCAAGGCGACCGGCGCGCCATCGCGCAGGAAGCTCTGGCTGCGGTCCGGGTCGTACTGGTCGAGGATCGCCGCCTGGGCGATGGTGGTCGCGCCGCCCTGGCTCTCAGCGTGCCAGGCGTTGCCCTCGACCTTGACCGGGCGGCCTTCGTAGGCCGTCATCAGCAGGGGCTGAACGACGCCCGACAGCTCGAAACCGGTGGCGAAGTACTCGGGCACCCCCGGGATCCGCTCCTCCGGATGTTCGGCGAAGGGCAGCAGCGTGGTCTTCTCCCAGCGGCAGCTCTGGGCACCTGCCAGGGCCACCGAAGCGCCCGCCAGCTGCAGGAAGCGGCGGCGATCGACCCCGTCGAGGGTGCTGGCGCCTTCGGGGAACTCACGGGCCACCCAGGTGGCGAACTCGGGCTGCCCCTGCAGCTCGCCGAGGCTGGCCCAATAGTGGCGGCTGTGGGCGTCGCGGGCGACCCCGGCGAAAGCCTCGGCCTTGAAGGCCGCGAGGGCCTCGGGCTGGGCGGAATCGGTCGCGCGGGCCGCGGGCTTGTGCTCGGCGGAGCGGGGCTCCAGCGTTTCGGGGCTCATGGGCGTGGGGCCGGATCGGCGTGTGCGTTGGGGCTGCGGCGGGCGGAAGGGCTGCGGCGGCAGCGGGTGTGTTTGGGGAGGAGCGTCCGCGGCGGCCCCGGAGGAGCCGCGCCTGGCGGGCTCAGCGGTGGCAGGAGGAGCAGTTCTGGGGCGGTTGGATGCCCAATTCGGCCTTGATCTGCAGGCCGATCTCGAGCTGGTTCTCGGGGGCCCACTCCATGTTCGTGATCTGGTCCAGCGGGCGCAGGTACTTCTCCGGCTCGCGGTGGCAGGTCAAGCACCAGCCCATCGAGAGGCGCTCCTGCTGGAAGACCTCCTCCATCTTGTCGATGCGCCCGTGGCAGGTGGCGCAGCCCACGCCGCGGTTGACGTGCACCGCGTGGTTGAAGTAGGCGTGGTCCGGCAGGTCGTGGATGCGCACCCACGGGATCGCTTCGCCGGTCGCCGCGCTGGTGCGCACCCACTCGAGCTTCTTGCTCTCGGTGTGCACCATCGAGTGGCAGTTGAGGCAGGTCGACGTCGGCGGCACCGAGGCATGGCCGGCCTGCTCGACCGTGCTGTGGCAGTAGCGGCAGTCGATGCCGAGGTCGCCGGCATGCAGCGCGTGGCTGTAGGGCAGCGGCTGGACGGGCTGATAGCCCACGTCCGTCGTCTCCGGGGACATGCCGTAGTAGACGAGGCCCCCGAGGTACAGCGGGGCCAGCAGCAGCAGGCCGCCGCTCAGGTCGCGAACGGTGAGGGTCCAGCTCGGGAAGTGGAACATGTCCGATGGAGAGTCAGCGGGCGGGCCGGGGTGGCCCGCGGGAAGACTGGGCGGCTTGTCTGACAGCGCGCGGAGGCGGCGCCCACCGGGAGCGCCGGAGGCGTGCCTAGGCCGTTCCGGGGCTCCCCAGCCGGGGAGAAGCACGGGGCGCGGGCGGCTGCGATCGGCGCGCAGCGAACGGACCCAGGGCGGTCCCGGAGCCTGGCCGATCGAAACGTAGCGACACTCTAGAGGCGCCTAGGCAGCGCGGCGCTGTGGCAATTTGTCGCTCGAATCCGCCGCAGCGGCGGTCGTTCCGGAGCCCGCTGCGGGCCCGGCACGGCGCGCTCCCCGAGCGCGTGCTCCGTCCGGCTCCCGGGGCCAATCGGAGGCCGCCCTGGGCCGGGCTCGGCCCAGGCTCCGGTGGGCCTGTCGGCGCCCCGGATCCAGCGCGCTGCGGCCGCCCGCGAACGCGGCGCCCCCCCGGCCCTGGACCGCGAACCTCGGACCGCCCCCTAAGGCCGGCGCTGGGCCCCTTCCGCTGGACCCCGAGCCCCGTCCCTGGGCCTTGCGCCCAGGTTGCACCGTTGGCCAGCCAGAGAACTTAGACCGATCATGGGAACCACATAAACCAAATTAAGGATCCACATAAGCACCATAGGGCGCATGAACTCCAGCCCCGGCGCCCTCGCCCTGCGGCTTTGGTACGCCGATCGGCAAGCCTCCGGTGCGGCGCTCGGACCGCAGCGCCCCGCCCGGGGCACGGGCCCCCCCCCAAAAAGGCTCGGAAGCCTCCCCGAGCCCGGCGCGCCGATTGAGACCGCCCCGCGGCAGCCAGCGAACCGCGAGCGGCTCCCAAGCACCCCACACCCCCGCGGCGGACCCGATCCCCTCGGCCCCCGGCCGGGTCCCGTCAGCGCCGTCCAGCAGCCGGGAGCCCACGGCCGCCGGTTCCGGGGCCTGACTCCGGCCCAGACGACCGAGCGCGGGCAGCGCGAACAGAGCCGCCGGGCGCTCAATCCGGCGCGAACTTCTGCAGCTTGCGCTGCAGCGAGCGGCGGTGGATGCCCAGCCGCCGGGCGGCTTCGGAGATGTTGCCGGCGCAGTCGCCCAGGACCCGGTTGATGTGCTCCCACTCGGCCCGCGCCAGGCTGGGGGCGGCGTACCCGTCCCCGGGGCTGCCCTGACCGGCGGGGGCGCGCCCGCGCTCGAAGGCGGCCAGGATGTCGTCGGCGTCGGCGGGCTTGGGCACGTAATTGCTGGCGCCCAGCTTGGTGGCGTCCACGGCGGTCGAGATCGACCCATAGCCCGTCAGCACGATGACCTCCGTGTGGGGGTCGAGCTGCTTGAGCTCCTGCAACAGCTCGAGACCCGAGCGACCCGGCATCTTGAGGTCGATCACCGCCATCTCGGGCGATTCGGCCCGCGCCAGCTCCAGGGCGGCCTCCGCGTTGCGGGCCGTGCGCACCTCGAACCCCCGGTCGCGGAAGGCCCGCGCCAGCCGCTCGCGGAACACATCGTCGTCGTCGACGAGCATCAGGGAGGGGGCGTGGGAACCGGTCTGGTGGGTCTCGGGTGCCATCCTGTGATTCCTGGGGGACTGCCCCAGCATGCCAACCCGGGGGGCCCGCAGGTTGGGCTCGCCGGAAAGGACTTCCCCAGGCCAGGTGGCCGGCCGGGCCGCCGGAAAACCTCAAGCCGCGGCGGCTGGGTCTCCGATGCCCCCCCTCGGTGTCCCCCTTGCCTGCGCAGACCTCGGAGGAGCACGGGCCGGCCCCCTCGCGCCGCCTCTCCTACGCCTGTGGTTGCCTCGGACTGGCCTTCACGGTCGGCCTGGGGCTGCTGGCCCATGACTCGGCCCAGGACCACGCCCGCGGGCACCTCGAGGAGGAGTTCGCCAGCCTCGGAACCGTGCTCGAAGTGCGCCTCGAGCGCCTGCTGCGCGGCGAATGGCCGTCGATCGCCAGCCTGTTCGCCGCCGGCGATCGGGCCGGCGCGGAGCGCGCGGCCCGGCATGCCATGGCCCACGATCGCGGCCTGGTGGGTCTGACCCTGCTCGAGGCCAGCGGCGCCCTGGGGGGCAGCACCCCCGGGTATCTGACAGAGCGCCTGCAGCTCGGCAGCCCCAGCGGCAAACCCTCGGACCTGTTCCTCGATCAGCGCGCGGACCGGCTGCGCAGCTTGGCGCATTCCGGGGGCCAGTGGCTGGACCTGGCCCCGCCGGAAGCGCCCGCCCAGCGCCTGCGGCTGTACCTGGCCCCTGCTCCCCGGCCGGAGTCCGGCCCCGAGCGCGCCGTGCTGGTGCTCGAAATCGAGCCCCTGGCCTGGCTCGGCAGCGCCTTCATGCATGTCGATGGCGTCGAACTGCGGGTCCCCGGCGATACCGGGCGGGCTCTGCACGGCCGCAGGCCGGAAGCGCCGGAGTCCCGTCTCGAAGCCTGGCTGCGGCCGACCACCCAGGCGCGGGTGCGCTTCCAGAACGAGCTGGGCGACTTTGAACTCTGCGCCTACGAAACGCTGCAGCTCGGCGGCCTCGCTGGCCTGACCCTGGCCCTGGCGGTGGGCGGGGGCCTGGCGCTGACGATGCTTGCCTTCGGGGCCACGCGCAGCCTGGAGGCGCGCCACGAGGCCGTGCGCCGCGAAGTCCGCGAGCGCACGCGCGCCTTGCGCCGCGAGATCTCCGAGCGCGAGCAGGCCGAGCAGCGCCTCGAGGACATCGTCGCCACCGCCGACGAATACCTGTGGGAGTCCGACCTGGCCCCGCGCTTCACCTTCCTGACCCGTCCGATCGAGGGCGTGCTGGCGCGCACGGTCTCCGACCTGCTCGGCCGCTCGCCGCTCGAGCTGATGCCCCCCGATCGAGCGCGCCGCATCGCCGCCTGGTGGCAAGAAATCATCGACGAGCGCCGCAGCTTCAAGGACCTCGAGCTCGAGATGTGCCGCCCAGACGGCAGCTGCCGCTGGGTACGAATCAGCGGCGCACCGGTCTTCGATCGCACTGGATCGCTGATCGGCTTCCGCGGCACGGGCCTCGATATCACCGAGGCGCGCTTGGCCAGCGAGCGCCTCAGCGCCCAACGCCGCGAGCTGCAACTGATCCTCGACGCTGTGCCGGCGATGGTCTTCTACAAGGACGCGCACAACCGCATCCTGCGGGTCAATCGCGCCGTAGCGGAAGCCCTGGGCAAACCAGTGGATCAGATCGAAGGCCGCCGCGCCGACGAGCTATTCCCTCCGGCCGATGCGGCCCGGTACCTGTCGCAGGACCGCGAGGTCATCGAAAGCGGGCGCTCGCGCCTGGGCATCGTCGAACGGCTGGAGGATGGCCATGGCCAGCGCCGCTTCACGCAGGTCGACAAGATCCCGTTGCCTGTGGAAGCCTTCGGCGAACCGCGCGTGGTTTCCGTGGTCACCGACATCAGCCAGCGCCAGCGCCTCGAACAGCAGCTCGAGCTGGCCCTCAGGTCCTCCGGATTGACCCTTTGGGACTGGGACCTGCGCGGAGATCGCCTCGAGCTCGGATCGGGCTGGACGCGCATGCTGGGCCACGATCGCACACCGCGCGATCTGGCCGGCTGGCTCGAGCACGCGGTCGATGAAGACCGGCTCGCGACCGCCGAACGCCTGGAGCAGTGGATCGCCGGGGCGGCGCACGGAGAACAGGGCAGCCTGAGGCACGAACTGCGCATGCTCGACTCCGCTGGAGCCCCGCGCTGGGTGCTGACCATCTTGGAGGTCGCCGACCGGGACTCCGAGGGACGGCCGCTGCGGATCTGCGGCGTGCAGGTCGATATCCACGAGCTCAAGGCCTCTCAGCGCCGCTTGGACGAGGCGCGCCAGGCGGCCGAAGCGGCCAGCCGCGCCAAGAGCGAATTCCTGGCCAACATGAGCCACGAGATCCGCACGCCCATGAACGCGATCTTGGGCTTCACGGACCTGCTCGACCAAACCGGGCTCCCCGAGCCCGAACGGCGCGATTATCTGCAGACGATCCGGCGCAGCGGCCAGAGCCTATTGGCCCTGATCAACGACATCCTGGATCTCTCCAAGATCGAGAGCGGGCGCTTGATGCTCGAACAGGCGCCCTTCGATCTGCCCAGCGAGCTCGAGCACCTGCGGCGCACCCTGGTGCCCTTGGCCAAAGCCAAGAACCTCGAATTGCGCGTCGAGCTGGCCGTCGACGCGCCCCAGCGCCTGATCACGGATCCCGCGCGGCTGCAGCAGATCCTGATCAACCTGCTCGGCAACGCGATCAAGTTCACACACAGCGGCTGGGTGGCTCTGCGGGCGCGCGGCCGCGACGGACGCCTGTGCCTCGAGATCGAAGACACCGGCATCGGCATCGCACCCGAGAAGATCGCCGAGATCTTCCAGCCCTTCTGCCAGGGCGACAGCTCGACCACCCGCCGTTTCGGGGGCACGGGCCTGGGCTTGACCATCTCCCGGCGCCTGGCGGAGCTGCTGGGTGGCCGATTGGACGTGCGCTCGGCCCCCGGCGAAGGCTCGACCTTCACCCTCGAACTGCCCTTGGGACAGGCGCCTGGAGCTGCGGGGCCCCGGCGGCTGCCCGAAGAAAGCGAGATCCTGGCCCTCGAAAGCGGCCCGGGGCTGGCCTCCGGCGCGCCGTCGGAGCAGCCCGCGGCAGCACCGATCGAGGCTGGGGGCCCCGCGGCGACCTCTGGCTCCTCGGAGGCGGCGGACGGCCGGCCCCTGTCCGGCCGCCGGGTGCTGGTGGTCGACGACGGCGAGGACAACCGGCGCCTGTGTCGCCTGATCCTGCAGCGGGCCGGGGCTCAAGTCGAGCTGGCCCAAGATGGCCAGGAAGCCGTCGAGCGGCTGCTCCAGGGCTCCTGCCCCCCGTTCGACCTGGTGCTGCTCGACATGCAGATGCCGCGCCTCGACGGCTACAGCACCGCGGCGGAGCTGCGTCGGCTGGGGCTCGGCCTGCCGGTGATCGCCCTGACGGCCCACGCCATGGAAGGCGATCGCGAGAAGTGCCTGCGGGCCGGCTGCGACGACTTCGCCACCAAACCCGTGCGCGCCCAGGAGCTGATCGCCCTGTGCAGCCGCTGGCTGCAGTCCGGCCAGCGCCGCAAGGCGGCCTGAGCAGCGCCGCGACGCGCCGCCAGCAGGGCTAGAGCGGCTCCGCCGTTCGCCCCCCCGCGGTCCATGGGCCCGCCCCGAGCCGGCAGGGACCGGTCCCGCTTCAGGTGCCCGGCGCCGCCGGGGTTTCGGCTCCGCTGCGCGGCAACTCGAGCCGCGCCACGGTGCCGACCCCGAGTTCCGAGCGCAGCCCGAAGCGTCCGCCCAACCGGTCCGCCAGGGTGCGCACCAGGAACAGACCGAGGCCCATGCCGCGGCCGGGATCCTTGGTGGTGAAAAAGGGGTCCCCGGCGCGCTGCAGCGTCTCGGCGTCCATGCCGCGACCGCGGTCCTTGACCTCGATCACCACGCCGCTGCCCATGGCCTCGACGGTCACCTCCACGGTGGCCCCCTCGGGCGAGGCGTCCAGGGCGTTCTTGATCAGCGCCCGCACCGCGCGGGTCAGCGCGACCCGCGGCACCCGCAGAGCGGTCGACCCGTTGGCACCGAGATCAAGGCGCACCAGGTCCCGCGAGCGGATCTTGCTGAGCGCGCCTTCGATCAGCTCGGCGATCGCGATGGGAACGATTTCTTCGCCGACGGTGTCGCCCGCGTCGAGCGACATCTGGTCCAGGATCTTGCGGCAGCGCGCCACCTCGGTGCGGATCAGCTGCGCATCTTCGACCGCGCCGGGGCCCAGGCTAGCCCCCGCGATGATGCGCTCGAGCTCTTTGGCGATCACCGCGATCGTCGACAACGGCGAGGCCAGCTCATGGGCGGCTCCAGCCGCCAGGGTCGCCAGGGATTCGAGCCGCGCCGCGTCCGCGCGCCGCTGCCGGGCCGCGTCCAATTCCGCCTCCAGCTCGCGCAGTTCCTCGGTCAAGCGCCGCACGAAGTAGACGGTGAACGACATGACCGCCAGGAAGGCCACCAGCAGGCCCCAGGCCTCCAGGGAGAATCCAAGCCAGCCGGCCCCTTCCGCCGCTTGGCGAAACCGCTCCGTGGCCAGCTCCGGCAGCGGCCGCTGCCAGACGATCAGCCCCGCGAAACAGAGCGCGCCCGCGCCCATCACGCAGCGCAGCCAACGCCCGCTCAGCACCACCGAACACAGCACCAGGTTGACGAAGAAGAACAGCGCGAACGGGTTGGCCGCGCCCCCGGTCAGATACAGCAGCGCCGTGAGCAGGGCCACGTCCAAGAGCAACACCGCCCCGAGCAGGTGCCGCCCCGCCTCCAGCCAGCCCTCCTGGGCCTCCTTGCCGCGCTGCCCCTGCTGCCACAGGAACCAACCCTGCAAAGCCAGGTTCGCCAGCAGCCCCAGCGCCACCAGCCCCACCAACTCGAGCAGCGGCACCCGCACCCCGAGCCCGAGCCGCACCACCCCGATCGTCGCCAACTGCCCGATCACCGCCGCCCGCCGCAGCTTGAGCAGCCACGACATGTTGATCCGCACCCGCTCCGCCCGCGCCCCCCGCCGCGCCTCCTCCCTCCAATCCACCGTCACGCCCACACCCCCACCACCTGTACCCGCCCGCCCACCGCCAGCACCCGCCCGCCCGCCCCGCGCCACCCTCCACCCAGGCCCCGCTCCCCGCACACCGCCCCCCGCCTCCCTCCCGACTCCGCAGCCCCACCCCGCTCCACCGAACCTGTCGTCCGCGCGCTCGCCATGACCCCATCCTGCCAGCCTGCCCCCACCCCCCACAAACCCC
>JBIKLM010000390.1:0-4250 GCA_044359835.1 Planctomycetota bacterium | reverse complement strand
CGCCCCCCGCTGGCCCCGCAGGCCTCGGCCCCCCCGCCCGGGAGCTTCCTGCCCGCCCCGAGCAACCCAAGGGTGCCCGGGGGGCGGGTCGCCCGCCCCGGCCTCGGCCGCGCCCCCGAGCCGGCGCTCCCCGCGCTACCCGACTCCCGCTCCGACCCGCTGTGGCCCCCCGAGCCCCGTCCGGATCGCGCGGGTCCGGCGGCGATCGGGAGCTCCAGCGGCGTCCCGGTCGCGGCCGCTCGCACAAAAAAACAGCGCGGGCCGCAGCCCCCTGGGGGGGCGGCGGCCCGCGCCAACTTGGGCAGCACGGGGCGGCCTCGGGCCCGGCGACCGGCTTCGGTCGGCTCGTGGATCCTGATGGCCTGGAGCTGGGGGCCTGCCCCTGTGTCTGCCGGCTGGCGAGCGGAGGGCCCGCGGACAGGCTGGTTGGAGGGCTCGGGCGCAGCCCGAGTCGATTTTTTCTCAGCCTGTCAGCGCAAGTCTTCGAGCAGCGCGGCCTGCTGCTCGGCGTTCAGAGGCACCTCGAGACCGCGGCCCTCGGGTCCGAATCCCGTCAGCCCGCACCCCAGCGCCACCGGGGTGCGCGCCCCGACCGAGAACTTGAGATAGTGGACCGAGCTGACGCGGCGCTCCCCGACCTGTCGCGGGTCGTAGCTGGCGGCGATACGCGCCCCATCCTGACAGCGCAGGTACAGGTGCTTCGGGAGGTCCAGCCAGGCGCTCAACTTGCGTTCGCGCTCGCGCGGGTCATCGATCTCGATCAGCAGCGTGCAGCCCAGCTCGCCGGGCGTGCCGATCAGCTCGTTGTAGGTGGAGAGTTCGTGCAACACGGAGCCCTCGTCCGAACGCTTCTCGATGCGCAGCATCTCCTGGATTTGGTAGCGCACGGTCTCCGCGTTCTCGAACAGGAAGGTCAGATCCGGGCCGAGATGCACCCGGCGACGCGCCTTCTCGAACAGCACGCGCTTTTGGATCGCGGGGCGGCGTTGTTCGTAGGCTTCGAGTCCCAGGATTTCCTGACGTTGGACGAGGCGGGGCATGGCGGGAGCCGGGAGGGCCGGTGGGTGGGGGGCGGGTCGTTCGTCGGAAGGTGTACCTGGAGGATGCGGTTCGGATGCGCTGGGGCGAGCGTCCAGCAGTGCCTGCCGCCCGACGCCCGGTCGTGCTGTCGCCCGGGCAGCTCCGGGCGCGCCAGCGACGAACCGCTTCAGGGCTGGGCGCTGGGCCGGCGGAAGGCTTCGCCGCGGTAGGCCTTGGCCAGCACGCTCATCGGGTGCATGGCCTTCTTGTCGGCATGCTGCTCGAACTGCAGCGCCGCCAGGGGGCAGTCGGTGACCCAGATCTCGGCATTGGCTTCGGCCAGGCCCGCGAAGGCCTTCTTGCCGATGCGCGCCGAGGCCTCGAAGCTCTCGACCTTCATGGCATAGGTGCCGTCGTGCCCGCAGCATTCCATGGTCATCTGCGGCTGGACCCCGGGCAGCTTGCGCAACAGGTCCCGGCCGCGGAATCCGACGCCTTGGGCGCGCAGATGGCAGGGCGCGTGGTAGGCCACCGTGCCGCCTTCGGGACCGACCGGCGAGCTCTTGAAGTCGGTCTTGAAGCGCTCCTCGTTGCGGATCGACCAGAGGAACTCGCTCGGATCCATGACCGCCTTGGCCAGGGCCTCCGCGCGCGGCTTGTCCTCGGGCGCCACCAGGTCCTTGTATTCGCGGCGCAGCATCATCGAGCAGGTCGGATTGATCGCCAGCACCTTGGCGCCCTGCTCGACGTGCGGGGAGAGGCGATCGAGGTTGGCCTTGGCCCGGCTCCGGACGGTTTCGAGGTCGCCGATCTCCCAGGCCGGCATGCCGCAGCACTGCAGGCCCTTGGAGCAAGCCAACTTGACCGAGTTGTGCTCGAGCACCTCCACCGTATCGCGGCCGATCTGGGGCTCGTTGTTCTGCACGTAGCAGGTCTGGAACAGCACCACCTCGGGCTCGTCGACCGCCATCAGCCCGCGCTCTTCGGCCCAGCGCTCGAAGGTTCTCGAGGCGAACTCCGGCAGCAGCTTGTCGCGGTGCACCCCGAGCACCTTCTCCATCAGGAAGCGGTGCGCCGAGACGCGGTTCATCACGTTGGCCATCCCCAGGCTAGCCCGCGCCAGGCTGCCGGCCCGGTCCGGATCCGCCAACAGCTTGTCGCGCAGGGAAGCGCCCTCGCGGCGATGGCGCTGGGCCTTGTAGCGGTGCACGAGCTTGGGGAAGTCGAGCTGGAAATCGTGCTTGTCGCGCGGGGTGTAGGGGCACTGCACCTCGCACAGCTTGCACTGGAAGCAGTCGTCCATGACCGCTTCGGTCTCCGCCGCCTCCAGCTTGCGCACATCCCCGTCGTGGCGTCGATCGATGGCGTCGAACAGCTTGGGGAAGCTGTCGCAGTACTTGAAGCACATGCGGCAGCCGTGGCAGATCTCGAAGGCCCGCGTGACCTCCTTGGCCAGCGCCTCCGGCTCCCAATAGTTGGGTTCCGCGGGGTCGTAGCTGAGGCCGTCGGTCGGGAGGTAGGAGATGGGCCGGTTCGAATCGCTCACGTGCTCTCTCTTCGCATGGGTCCGCGGCAAGGTCTTGCCCCGCCGCGCTGCCAGACCGATCTCCAGGCCGCTCGAGAAAACCTTGGGCCAGCCTGGCCATGAGGGGTGGGGGCGGCCCGGGAACGCCGCCGGGAGCAGCGCAGGGCAGCTCCCGGGGTCAAGGACGGGCGGCGAGATCGCCCCGCCCCGATTCGGGCCCTGGTCCAAGGCCCCTGGAGGCCTTTGTTTGGCCAGGGCTCCGTCACGACCAGGCCAGCGGCGCCTTGGCCGGGGGGACCACGACGCCAACCAACCCGTTGCGATCAGCTGATCTCGTTCAGCAGCTGCTGGAAGCGTCCGGCGTGGCTCTTCTCGGCCTTGGCCAAGGTCTCGAACCAGTCGGCGATCTCGGCGAAGCCCTCGGAGCGGGCGGTCTTGGCCATGCCCGGGTACATGTCCGTGTACTCGTGGGTCTCGCCCTCGACGGCGGCCTTGAGGTTCTTCACCGTGTCGCCGATCGGCAGGCCGGTGGCCGGGTCGCCGGCGCGCTTCAAGTAGTCCAGGTGGCCGTGGGCGTGGCCGGTCTCGCCTTCGGCGGTCTCGCGGAAGTTGCCCGCGATTTCGGGGTAGCCCTCCACGTCGGCCTGCTTGGCGAAGTACAGGTAGCGACGGTTGGCCTGGCTCTCGCCAGCGAAGGCCGCCTTCAGGTTGTCGTGGGTCTTGGTGCCCTTGAGGTTCATGATCGGATCCGAGGGGAACGGGGGTGACGGTCGCCTGGGCGTCCCCAGGCGACTGGACCCCCCAATTTTGGCCGCCCCCAGGCCTGAATCGAGACCCAAATTTCGACGCCTGGGCCTTTGTCTCCGATCCTGGGGCCGTCTCCGATCGCTGCACGGACTTGGTCCTGGCGCCCAAACCAGTCGTTGTTCAGCGCCCTGTCGGGGCCCCGCGGACTTCGAAGCAGCGCAGCCCGCCAGCCCTGCACGACCGCGGCCAGCGCCCCCGGGGGAGGCGCCCCCGCTGCCCGGCCTCTGCCATGGGACCCAGCCTCGTTCCGAGCGCCTGGCCCATGGCTCTGATCGTGTGCGTCGATCAGCCCGCCCCGGAGCGCCACGCCGAGCGCGGCTATCCTGCCCCCGTGGCCCTGCGCTTTGCCTACAACACCAACGGCCTGGCCCACCACCGACCGGCCGACGCCCTGAGGCTCCTGGCGGACCTGGGCTACGGGGGCGCCGCCGTGACCCCCGACGTGGGCGCCCTCGACCCCCTCGGCGACTGGCGCGCAGAGGCCGGACGCCTGCGCTCCCTGGCGGAGCGCCTGGGCCTCGCGCTGACACTCGAATCCGGTGCCCGCTATCTGCTGGATCCCCGCCGCAAGCACGCGCCCTCCCTGCTCGATCCCGATCCCGCCCAGCGCCGCCGCCGGCGCGAGCTCTTGCTGGCGCACCTCGAGCTGGCCCAGGCCCTCGGTTGCCCCGGGCTCTCGATCTGGGCCGGCCAGGCGCCCGGAGGGCTCTCCGGCGACGCCTCGCCCGGGCCCGCCGATCCGCAGGTCCTCGAGGCGCAGGTCCTGGAGGCGCTGTGGAGCCGCCTGAGCGAGGAGCTCTCGGCCCTGCTCGAGGCCGGAGCCCAACGGGGCGTGGCCCTGTGGTTCGAACCCGAGCCGGGCATGTTCATCGAACGACCCGCGGGATACCGCCTGCTG
>JBIKLM010000389.1:0-4257 GCA_044359835.1 Planctomycetota bacterium | reverse complement strand
CAACCAGGCCTTCGGCGATTGCCAGCTGCATCTCGAGTTCGCCACGCCCAACCCGCCCCGCGGCGAGTCCCAGGGGCGCGGCAATTCCGGCCTGTTCCTGATGGGCCGCTATGAGCTGCAGATCCTGGACTCCCACGAAAACCGCACCTACGCCGACGGCCAATGCGGCGCGCTCTACGGCCAAATCCCGCCGCGGGTCAACGCCTGCCGCGCCCCGGGCGAGTGGCAGAGCTACGACGTGATCTTCCGGGCGCCGCGCTTCGAAGGCGAGCGCCTGGTGTCGCCCGCCCGCATCACCGTGCTGCACAACGGCGTGCTGATCCACGACGCCCAGGAGTTCCTGGGCGCGACCCAGCACCGCGCCGTGGCCACCTACGCGGCCCACGCCGCCGAACTGCCGCTCTCGCTCCAAGACCACGGCGACCCGCTGCGCTTCCGCAACATCTGGATCCGGCGCCTGTGAGCAGACGACGGATCCTGGCCTAACGGGCATGGTCGGCAGCGCCGGGCTGCCATCGAGAGTCCGATGGCAGATCCCTGCAGGATTCGATTCCGGTCCCTGGGGCTGTCCCTGGGTTTTCGGAGGCTGGGGATCGTCGGAGACTGGGGACCTTTTCGAAACCAGCGGGCGATCCAAAGGCCGTGCACGTCCTAGGCCAGCCACGCCCACGGCTCCGTCTGCTCGACAATCGACCGGGGTGCTCACCATCTCACGAGAGGGTGCGAGTGCAAACAAGCCGGAAACGGGATCTGGTGAATGGCGCCGGGGAGGGCCGGAACGGGGGCCCTTCGAACGGGATCGAGCACCAGTTTCGAGACCCATTCGCGTGCAGGTCCAGGCGCGGAGCGAACGGTTAGCATTGAGATAGCAGGAGCTCTACCATGGAGCTTCGCCCCCCAGCCGCGGTTTCGGCCCCAGAGCCTGCACCTAGCTCCCATGCAACTCCGCCTCGCCCGCATCGTCGCCCTGGCCTTCGGCCTCGCCGGCGCCTCGTTCCCCGCTTCCGCCCAGGTCACGCCCTACGGCAGCGGCATCAACCCCGCGAACAGCCTTGTGCTCACCGCTGGGTTCCCGACGATCGGCACCAGCTTCCAGCTCAGCGCCCTGGACACTGCCGCATGGAACCCCCTGCCTGGGCAAGCGTACTTGTACCTTTCGAGCCAGCCGGCGCCCGGATTCCCCGCGGGCCTCCTGCTGCCCGGCCTCGGTCTTGGTTCGCCTGGCTCCAGCGGTGAGCTGCTGCTCGATGTGCTCCCGCCCAATCCGTTCCTGATCCTCGGGCCGGTCTTCTACCCGGGTGGCCCCTCGGGCGCAGCCAACTTCTCGGTCGGTGTGCCCTCGAACCCGACCCTGGTGGGCGTCGTCAGTTTCGCCCAGGCCCTGCTGATCACCGCGGGCCCAGGCTCGCAGCTGGGCCTGACCAACGCCCTCACGATCACCCTCGGTACGCTCGCCCCCCCGATCCCCGGCGTGACGCCGATTGAAGGCTTGGCGATCATCCAGCCGGGGACATTCCAGATGGGCTCGAACGCGCCGGAAGGAGCGCCGTACTTTGGAGCGTTCTCAGAGCAGCCGGTGCATGCGGTGACCCTGACCAGGCCCTTTTGGATGGGCACCACCGAGGTGACCCAGGCCCAGTACCAAGCGCTGATCGGGGCGAATCCGTCGTACTTCGTGGGCGCGAGCCGGCCGGTCGAAAACGTGGGCTGGTTCAAAGCCCAGACCTACTGCGCGGCCTTGACCGCGCAGCAAGCAGCCCTCGGAAACGTGCCCGCAGGTTACCAGTATCGCTTGCCGACGGAAGCCGAGTGGGAGTACGCCTGCCGCGCCGGGACCACGACCGAGTTCAACCTGGGCGGCACCCTGCTCTGCGATCAGGCGAGATTCTCCTTCTCCTTCCACTCGAACAGCGAGTGCAGCGGTTGGCAATTCGGCACGGCGCCCGTGGGCAGTTACGCCTCCAACGCCTGGGGTCTTTACGACATGCACGGGAACGTGTTCGAGTGGTGCCTCGACTCCTACGCGGCTTACCTGCCGAGCGCGGTCTCCGACCCGTTCGTCACGGGCGGCATCTTCCGAGTCATCCGCGGCGGCGGCTGGAACTACGAGTCCAACATCAGCCGCTCCGCATTCCGGATCTTCTACGCCCCGGCCTTCCCGTACTTCAACCTCGGGTTCCGGGTGGTCTTGGCCCCGATCCTCGTCCCCTGACAGGCTGAGAAAAAATCGACTCGGGCTATGCCCGAGCGGTCAGACCAGCCTGTCAGCATGCCTTTGGGCCGCCATCCGGCGGCCACAGAGACTGGGATCGTCGCTGCGCGCCGATTTTTCCCCAGCCTCTGAGTTTCATGCCGCGGGCCGCCTGCCTGCGACTTTCCGATGCCGAAGAAGAGCACTCCCCGGTCCTTGAAGGCCAGCTTGGCCACGCTGCTGCTGGGCCTGCTGGCCCTGTTCGCCGAGCGCCTCGGCCTGTTGGGCGGGGGCGCGCCGACCGCGGCCAGCGTGCCGC
This sequence comes from Planctomycetota bacterium, assembly GCA_044359835.1. GTDB lineage: Bacteria > Planctomycetota > UBA1135 > UBA1135 > JBIKLM01. The sequence goes on along the minus strand of JBIKLM010000389.1, from coordinate 1,747 downwards.
AGGGCAGCGCGACTCCGACGGCCAGCGCTCCGCAGAGCAGCGCGGCAACAACCGCCGAGGTCGCCGCTTCGGGCCAGAGCGCCGCTTCCGCGCAAGGCGCCGCTGCGGGTCAGGGCGCCGGCGGGGTGCAGATCCATGGCTTGCCGGCGGCGGCCCATGCCGCGGGGCTGGCCAAGGTCAAGAACGCCTTCGAGCAGCGTTTGAGCGATGTCTTGATCGAAGGCTCGGGGCGCATCGTGCATCTCCTGCCGGACGACGAGCAGGGCAGCCGGCATCAGCTGTTCCTGGTGGAACTGGAGCCGGGCCTGACGCTCAAGATCTCCCACAACATCGACCTGGCGCCCTACGTGCCGGTGGAACGCGGCGATTCGGTCGCCTTTTTCGGCGAGTACGAGTGGAACGAGAAGGGCGGCGTGATCCATTGGACGCACCACGACCCCGCCGGCCGCCATCCTGACGGCTGGCTGCTGCACGAGGGGCGCACCTATCGGTGATGCGTGCTGCCCACGCTGGTTTCGGCGGGCCCACGGTCGTCTGGATCAGGGGCTCCGACTTGGATCCGAGAGCGCCTGAGCCTGCGGCCGACAAGCGGCTGGAGAGACCTTGGAGCGCCGCGCCCCTCCCAACTGCAGGGACCTCCAGAGGACGGGCCGAGGCCGAGCTGAAATCAGGGCTCGGCGATTCGGTTGAAGCTCCAGGCACTCTTGGACTCGGTCGTCTGCTCCGGCCGCTCGGAGGCGCGTGAGGCCTTCGCTGGGGTCCGCGTGCAAGGGGACCCGGAGCCGCGCGAGGCCCGAGAGTTCCAGGTCTACCTGGCGCGGCCCGGGACGCGGCGCCGCTGGGCGAGCCGAGCCCGGCGACGCCGGCGGCGCTGCCCAGGGCGTCGCCGGTCGCTCCGCCGGCCCGCTCCGGCGCGGCCCCGGCGGCAGCATGGCAGCCCCCGGGCGCGGCCCGCTGGCGGGCGACCGCTCCCGCGGCCAGCGGCTAGACTCGCCCGAGTCCCCCCGCCCAAGCCCCCGCTCCATGCGCACCGGTGCCCACCTGGCCGCGGCCCTGCTGGCCGTCGTCTGCTCGACCTTCTCCGCCCTGCTGCTCGCCGGCGCCGCCGGGGCCGAAGGGCCAACCGCGGGGCGCGACGACCAGGGCGTGGGCTACGAGGACACGCCGCTCCTGCCCGGGAGCCCCTGGCGGGTGCACGACAAGCACCGCCCGGTGCCCGCGCTCGTGGCGCCCGGCCCGGCGGCCCTGCCCGTGGCCCCGCCCGCGGACGCCCTGGTGCTGCTGGGCGGCGCCGACACCTCGGCCTGGAATCAGGGCGGCAAGCCGATCGCCTGGAAGCTCGAAGACGGCGCTTTGGTGGTCTCCGGCGGCGGCTCGATCGAGACCAACCAGGCCTTCGGCGATTGCCAGCTGCATCTCGAGTTCGCCACGCCCAACCCGCCCCGCGGCGAGTCCCAGGGGCGCGGCAATTCCGGCCTGTTCCTGATGGGCCGCTATGAGCTGCAGATCCTCGATTCCCACGAAAACCGCACCTACGCCGACGGCCAGTGCGGCGCGCTCTACGGCCAATTCCCGCCGCGGGTCAACGCCTGCCGCGCCCCGGGCGAGTGGCAGAGCTACGACGTGATCTTCCGGGCGCCGCGCTTCGAAGGCGAGCGCCTGGTGTCGCCCGCGCGCATCACCGTGCTGCACAACGGCGTGCTGATCCACGACGCCCAGGAGTTCCTGGGCGCGACCCAGCACCGCG
>JBIKLM010000043.1:0-14896 GCA_044359835.1 Planctomycetota bacterium | reverse complement strand
CGCCCAGGGCGAAGACGCGGATCGCCCCGGGGCCGGAGGCGCTGCGCTCGCCCCACCAGGGCCGCGCCCCCCGGCTCAACGCAGGTCCCCCAGGGCTGCCAGCAGGCCCTCGTGGACCAGGTCCGGCCGTTCGATCAGCTCCCCGGGCCAGAACGGTTCCGGTTCGAGCAGGAAACGGGCGGCCCCGCCGCACAACAGCCGCGGCGCCGTGGCCAGGCCGGATTCGAGCCCCACGCGCCGGGCCAGTTCGAAGGCCGCGCCGCGGAAGCCCACCACCACGCCGGCCTCGAGGGCTTCCGAGGTCTGCCGGCCGAGCGCCCGGGCCCCCGGCCGCAGCTCGACCTCGAACAGCCGCGCCGCGCCCCCCGCCAGGGCCTTGATCAACAGGCTGGGCCCCGGGGCGATCGCGCCGCCGAGGAAGCGCGCTGGCCCGCCCGGCTCCAGTGCGACCGCATCGACGGTCAGGGCCGTGCCCGCGTCCAAGACGATCGCCGAGCGGCCCAGGGCCGCGGCGCCGCGGGCGGCGAACAGGCGATCCTGGCCCACCGTGTGGGCGCGCTCGACCTCGAGCGAAAGCCCGTGCGGGGGCGGGTCCGCGAGCGGAGCCCCGAAGGCCTCGCGCAGCGCCTTCGCCACCGCCGCGCCCAGCTGCGCGCTGGCCACGGTCGACAACGCCATCCGCGCCGGGTCCGAGAGGGCCAGCTCGGCGAAACGCGCTCTCCAGGTCTCCGGCCGGACCGCCTCGCCGGGCTCGAGCGCGAATCGCGCGCCCGGCCGCGGGGGCCCGGAGGGTCCTCCGGAGCGCCAAGCGACCGCCTTGAGGCGGCTGTTGCCCAGATCGACGGTCAGGGCCAGGACGGCCACCGGCTCCAAGCCGGCGGGCCCGGCGGCGCCGCGGCTCATTCGGTCTCGTAGACGATCGTGCGCTCGTAGCCCGCGTTGGACACCACGATGGTCCACACCGAATAGATGTCGGCGTTGTTCTTGGCGTAGGAGATCGCCTCCTGCACCGAATTCACCGGGGTGCCGTTGACGCTGACGATCACGTCGCCGGACTTGACGCCGTGCTGGGCCGCGATCGATCCCGGAGCGACCTCGGTGATCTCGATGCCCTCCATGCGTCCCTTCTTGCGATTGAAGTGCGACTTGTGCCGCACCTCCCGCGAGAGGATGTCGAGGTAGTTCTCGTTGATGTAGCGACCGTCTTCCGAGCCCACCCGGAAGCGGTTCGGGCCGAGCTCCAGGGTGCGCGCCGGGCGGGTCAGCACGAACTCTCCGCCGGCCTCGGGCAACACGAACTCGGCGGGCAGGCGCACCTCGCCATCCTCGGCCACCTTGACGATGCCCCCCTCGATGGGCGTGGGCGGGCTGAGCCTAAAGGTGGTCGGGTTCTTGTCCTGATCGTCCTCGGGGGCGTAGCGGAAGATCACGCCTTCGCTCTCGACCGACTCGACGCTCCAGTAGGCGTAGGGCTCCGGCAGCACGAATCCGGCCTGCAGGCGCCCGTCCTCGCGGGCCCCCAGGGTGTCGCTCAGCCGGCGGTCGACCCAGCGCACCAGCGCCAGCGAGTTGGACGCCTGGCTGGTGTCCACCTGGATGTAGAGCACCGTCAGCAGGTCCTTGAGCGGCTTGATCACCCGCCGGGTCGGGCCCGGGGGCGGCGGCGGGGGCGGCGGGGGCGGCGGCGCCTTGCCGGTCCAGTTGAAGTCGTGGAAGTTGGCCGTGACGCGCTTGTAGTCGACCAGGTCGGATTTGGGCGGCGGCGGCGGCTGGATGTCCTTGAGCAGGTCCTGCTGCAGCTTGGCGTTGACCTTCCGGCCCAGCAGATCCGCTTCGGCGACCTTGTAGTCGTACAGCGTCCAGCCCAGCACGCCGAACAGGAGCGTGCTGGCGCCCCATAGGACCGATTTGACGAGGACCAGGTTCATGGAAGCTCTCCGGCGGGGGCCGACGATCGTGGGCGCAGTGTATTCCCGGGGCCCTCGATCGCCAGCGGCGAGCCCGCGCCGAACATCGGGCGCGAGGCCGCGGTCCAGGAACGGGAGGCGGGGCCTCGGGCGCCGCGAGCGGGCCCGCAGGGCGACCCGCGCCCCTGGCCGCGCCGATCGGGGTCCGGGTCGAGCGACGGGCGCGGGGCGGGAAACCCCGAGGGGAGCGGCGCCGCCGCGGGGGGCCGCGCTGCCCGGGGCCGAGCCGCAAGGCCGGCGCCGCCGGCGCCCCGGGGTCCCGGGACGGCTCCGCCGGGCGGCGTCCCCCGGCCGGGGCTTGCGGGCCCGCAGCCGCGGGACCGTGGCCTCGCCGGGGTCCCCTGGATCGATCAGGGCTGGCGGCGGGCCTGCCCCGGGCCGGCGCCGGTGTAGCCCCGCAGCGCCAGGCGCAGCTCGTCGGGCCGGTCGCTGGCGGCGATGGCCACGTCCAGGTCGACCAGGCCGGCCTGCAGCAGCCGCAGCAGCGAGCGGTTGAAGCTCAACATGCCCTGCTCGTTGCCCTGCTCCATGGACAGGCCCAGTTCGGTCGTGCGGCCTGCGCTGACCAGCTCGCGCATGCGCGGGGTCGAGACCAGCAGCTCGACCGCCGGCACCATGCCGTCGCCCTTGGAGCGCGGCAGAAGGCGCTGCGAAAGCACCCCGACGATGTTGTCCGCCAGCCTCGAGCGCACCTGGGCGTGCTGCTCGGGCGGGAAGAAGCTGATCACGCGATCGACGGTCTGGGCCGCGTTGACGGTGTGCACGGTGCTCATCACCAGGTGCCCGGTCTCGGTGGCATCCAAGGCCGCGCGCACGGTCTCCGCGTCGCGCATCTCGCCGATCAAGATCACGTCCGGCGACTGGCGCAAGGCATGGCGCAGGCCCTGGTGGAAATTGGGCACGTCCGTGCCGACTTCGCGCTGCGAGATCACGCAGCGCTCCTCGATGAACAGCACCTCCACCGGATCCTCGAGCGTGATCACGTGGCGCTCGGTGTGCCGATTCATGTGCTCGATCATGCCCGCCAAGGTGGTGGACTTGCCGGACCCGGCGATGCCCGTCACCAGGATGATGCCGCGCTTGTTGAGCGCCAGCTGGGCCAGCTCGCGGGTCGGCAGGCACAGGTCCTCGAGCTTGGGGGGCGTGGCGGCGATGCGGCGCAGCACCAGCGCGGGCTCGCCCAGCTGCCGGAAGGCATTCAGGCGGAAGCGGCCCAGGCCGTCGAGCTGCAGGCCGGCGTCGACGGACCCATCCTGCTTGAGCACGGCGACCCGCTCCGGCCCGAGGATGCCCGCGAGGACCTCCAGCAAGGCCCCGGAGGAGGGCACGCGTCCGGGCAGGAATCCGATCCGGCCGTGGACCCGGCAGGAGGGCCGCGCGCCGGCGCGCAGGATCAGGTCGGAGGCGCCGCTCTTGACCATCTGGTCGATCCACAGCTCGAGCTGATGGCGCGGGGAAGGCCCCGAAAGCGGCGCGCCCGCCGGAGCCCCCTGGGCCGGCAGCGGAGCCCCGGCGGCCTCGAGGTCGGCGGGGGCAGCGGAGGCGGCCTCCGCTGTTGGGGCCTCGGCGCGCGTCTGCGTGGTGCCCCGGGCCGGATCGGCCGGAAGCAGGTCGGCCCAAGAGGTTTCGTCGCCGGCCGACGTGCGCTGGGCGGGGCGCACGGGCAGCGGTGTTTCGGGGTCTTTGTCGGCCGGCATGGGCGATGGGTCGAAGCGTTGCGAGCGCAGCGAACAACTTTTCGGCCCGCCAGCTCGGCGAACTTGCGGCGGGGCCAAGCCCCGCGGGCCCCGCCCCGCGCAGCCGCCCGGGTTGCCCACGGGACCTCGGCGGCCGGCGCCCTCCCCCCCTGCCAGCCCCGGGCCCCGGCCCCGGCCGTCCGCGCGCAGGGGCCGAACCGCGCCGGCGGAGGCACCGGGGTCGCCCGGGTGCCGCCCTCCCGACCCCCTCAGCGGTTCGGCTGGCTACGGCAGCGGGTCCGATCCAGGCGCCTGGGGCGGGTGCGCCTGCGACCTCCTGCTGCGACCTCCCCCCCTGCGCTGGCACCGCTCGCAGGCGCATCGCGCCCCGGACCCTGTGCCCCGCCCGCGCTCGGCCGGAGGCCGTCGCCCGGCAGCGCCGCGGCTCGCCCCGCGCCCTAGCCGCGGGCCGGCCGCTGCAGCAGGCTCCGCGCCGCCACCAGGAACTCGGTCACCCCACGGCCCGTGTGGCTGCTGATCCGCATCACCGGCCGATTGCAGGCGCTCTCGAGGACCAGGGCCGCGGCCTCGGCCTCCGGGCTCTCCACCTTGGTGGCCAACACCAGCCGCGGCCGGCGGGCCAGCTCGGCGGAGTACTCCTCGAGCTCGCCCTCGATCACGCGGTAGGCCTCGGCCGCCTGGGCCCCGTCGCCGCTGGACACGTCGACCAGGTGGGCCAACACCTGACAGCGCTCGACGTGCCTGAGGAAGCGGTGCCCGAGCCCATGCCCCTCGGAGGCCCCTTCGATCAAGCCCGGCAGGTCCGCGATCACCAACGAATCGAATTCGCCCAGGGGCGCGATGCCGACCTGGGGCGAGAGCGTCGTGAACGGATAGTCCGCGATCTTGGGCGTGGCCCGCGAGATGCGGCTCAGCAGCGTGGACTTGCCCGCGTTGGGCAGACCGACCAGCCCCACCTCCGCGAACAGCTTGAGCTCGAGCCGCACCCGGCGCCGCTCGCCGGGGCGCCCGGGCTCCGCGTGGCGCGGGGTCTGCTTGGTGGCGGTCGCAAAGCGCGCGTTGCCGCGCCCGCCGCCGCCGCCCCTGGCCAGCACGAGCCGGTCTCCGATTTCGGTCAGGTCGGCCAGCAGGTTGCCGCGCTCGACATCGAAGACCTGGGTGCCGGCGGGCACTTCGAGCTCCAGATCGGCCCCGTCGCTGCCGCCCTTGTTGGAGGGGCCGCCGGGTTGGCCGTCGACGGCCTGGTAGCGCGGATGGCGCCCCAAGCTCAGCAGCGAGTTCAAGTCCTCGCAGGCGCGCAGGATCACATCGCCCCCATCGCCCCCATCGCCGCCGTCCGGGCCGCCCTTGGTCACGTATTTCTCCCTGTGGAACGAGACCAGGCCATCTCCGCCCTTGCCGGCCTGCACCAGGATTTCGACCTCGTCTCGGAACATGACGGAAAGCTCTTGGGGGGCGCCCGGAGACGCCGGGAGCGATCCGCCCTAGGCTGGATCGCTCCCTTGGGATCGAGGCGCCGCGCGGTCGGGCGCCGCTGCTCGAGCGGCCGGCCGCTCGGCGGTCAGGGGCTCGAAAGAAATCGGCGCTGAGCGACGATCCCGGCCCCTGGGGCCGCCGGATGGCGGCCCGCAGGCAGCGGACAGGCTGCGGTTGAGGCTCGGGCGCAGCCCGAGTCGATTTTCTCTCAGCCCGTCCTCAGCCGGTCAATTGGCCAGCGGGTCGATATGGACCTTGCGGCCGGCCTGGTAGCGCACGACGCCGTCTTCCAGGGCGAACAGGGTGTAGTCCGAGCCCATGCCGACGCGGCGGCCGGGCTTGTATTGGGTGCCGCATTGACGCACCAGGATCGTGCCGGCGGTCACGGTCTGGCCGCCGTAGCGCTTGACCCCGCGGTACTGGGGGTTGGAATCGCGACCGTTGCGGGTGGAACCTTGTCCCTTCTTATGTGCCATGGCCTGTGGATGGGTGGGCTGATGGAGAGCTGCGGGGGGGCGCCGGAATGCGTCGGTGCCGGATCAGCCTTCGATGGCCGTGATCTTGACGCGGGTGTAGTCCTGACGGTGGCCGCGCTTGACGCGCACGTTCTTGCGGCGGCGGAAGCGGAAGGCGATGACCTTCTTGCCGCGGATCTGGTCGACGACCTCGGCCTTGACCGAAGCGCCGCTCACCAGCGGAGTGCCGATGCGCACGCCCTTGTCTCCTCCGACCAGGAGCACCTGATCGAAGACCAGCACTTGACCGGGCTGGGCATCGGTGTCGAGGTCGAGCTGGACCACATCGCCCACGCGCACGGTGGTCTGACGGCCGCGGTCGGAAAGGATGGCGTACATGGAACGGCTCGGGCGAGGCGGGCGGACCCGCGGTCGGGAGTGGGGGCAATCGACGGCTCGGGCCGGGGCCCGAGCCCCCGGTCGGATCCGGGGGGGCGAGAAAGATAGCGGCCGGCCACGGCCTTCCACAAGCTCCGAGGCGCCGCGGATCCAGCGCCCGCCACCGGCCGGGCGCGGTCGCGGGCCGCCCGGGGCCGCGCGGCGCGCCTGGGAGCCCAGGGGAGCGGGCAACCGGTCGGTCCCGGGGGCCCGGACGGCACCTTCCGACCCTCCCCCAGGGGGGGCACCGGCGATGGCCCGTGGAGCGGCAGGCCCGTCGCCGAGCAAGCTCCCGGGGGCCCAGCGACTCCCCGCCGGAGACCGGCGAACAGCGTCGCAGCGCGCCGATCCCGGCCCCTGTGGCCGCCGGCAGGCGGCCACAGGGGCCGGGATCGGCGGGGCCAGCGGGTCGGGGGCCGCCCGATCGGAGGCCGCTTCAGCCGCTCAACGTTTGCGGCGTCCGCCGGGGCGAACCTCGCGGCCGTCGGCGCGCAGGTAGTGGAAGACCGAGTCCTCGGACTGGTTCTCGACCTCGCGCAGCACGATCTCGCGCTTGAAGCTTTCGCGCAGCTGATCGAGCTCGGCTTTGTCGTGCTCCTCCAGCCAATGGATCGTGTCCGGATGGGCCAGCACGTCGATGCGCGTGAAGCCCTTCTGGTTCAGGGCCGAGGCCAGGCGCCGCAGCACGGCCTGGGCGCGGGACTGGGCCGTGCGCCGGCGGCCGGAGCCCTTGCAGGTCGGGCAGGCCTCGTAGACCAGCTTGGACAAGCCCGGCCCGAGGCGTTGGCGGGTCAGCTCGAGCAGTCCGAACTGCGAGATCCTGCCGACCTTGCTGCGGGCGCGGTCCTGATCGAGGCATTCGGCGAAGGTCTTCTCGACCTGTCGGCGGCTGGAGGGCCGCAGCATGTCGATGAAGTCCACCACCAGGATGCCGCCCATGTCGCGCAGCTTGATCTGCCGGGCGATCTCGGGCGCGGCCTCGAGGTTGGTCTTGAGGGCGATGTCCTCGAAATCGGCGCCCTCGTCGCGGGTGCGCCCCGAGTTGACGTCGATCGCGACCAAGGCCTCGGTCTGGTCGATCACGATCGAACCGCCCGAGGGCAGCTCGACGCGCCGGGAGAAGATGCGCTCGAAGTCCTGCTCCACGCCATAGGCATGGAACAGGGGCTTGGTGCTCTCGTGCAGCTTGACCCGCTCGACGTGCTCGGGCATCAAGCGGCGCGTGAACTCCAGCATCTGCTCGTAGACCTTGGGATCGTCGACGATCACCGCTTCGGTGCGCGTCGAGAACAGGTCGCGCATGGTCCGGATGGCCACGTCGGACTCCTGATACAGCGGAGCCGGCATGCGGCCGAGGACCAGCTGCTTCGAGAAGTCCTCCCAGACGGCCAGCAGGTAATCCAGGTCGCGCTTGATCTCTTCGGAGGTCTTGCCCACGCCGGCGGTGCGCACGATCACGCCCATGCCCTCGGGGATCTCCATCTCCTGGAGGATCTTCTTGAGGCGCCGGCGCTCGCGCTCGTCTTCGATCTTGCGGCTGACGCCGGTGCGCTGCAGCGAGGGCATCAGCACCAGGTAGCGGCCGGGGATCGAGATGTAGGTGGTCAGCGTCGGGCCCTTGTCGCCGATCGCATCCTTGGTGATCTGGACCACCACCAACTGACCCTTCTCGAGCAGGTCGGTGATGTTGCGGCGCTTGACGCGGCGGCTCTTCTGGGCGGCGGATCCGCGCTTGGGGCGCAGCGAGCGCTTGTCGTCGTCCGCGGCGCGCGCATCGCCGCCGGCCGGATCCTCGACCTCCTCGGCTTGCACGCCCTTGGCCTCCCAGTCGGAGGCCTCCGTGCGGGCGGTCAGCAGGCGCTCGAGGGCGAAGTCCTCGTCGCCGTAGAAGTCCATCACGTCCGAGGCGTGCAGGAAACCGTTGCGGCCCTGCCCGAAATCGACGAAGGCCGCCCCGATGGCCGACTCCAGATTGACCACCCGGCCGCGATAGATGTCGTTGACGAAGGACTTGTGCTTCTCGACGGTCATCTGCAGGTCGACGATGCCGCCGTCCTCGACCACCACCACGCGGGTCTCCTCGGGGTCCGCCGCGTTGACCAGGATCGTCTGGTCGCGGGGCACCTCGGGCAGCTTGCGGGGCGCCAGGGGGTTGGGCGCCTCCGCGGCCGCCCCGCGGCCCCGGCGCCGGCGGCGTCGACGACCGCCCGCCTCGCCGCCCTGCTCGCCATCCGAGTCCGGCGCCTGGGCGGTATTCACGAAGTCGCCCCCATCGATCGGCGGCGCCTCCGGCAGCAGCAGCAGGTCTTCGAGGTCCTCGCCCGGAATCGCCTCCAGGGCCACGGCGCCGCTGAGGACGGGCGCCGAGATGTCGGCGGGGTCCTGCGGGAAGCGCGCCGGAGCTGCGCCGACGGGTCCGGCAGCGTCCATCGAGCGCGAGCGCTCCCGGCGTTCCCGACGACGGCGGCCTCCGCGGCGGCGGCCGCGGCGCCCGCCCTCGGATTCGAAGGCGGGGTCGAGCGATCCGCCGGGTTGCGCCCCGGGCCCGTCGTCCTCGGCCTCGAAGTCCTCGAGCGGTGCCTCGAGATCCGCGCCGAAGCCGGCCGGGATCTGCTCGGCGCCCCAGCGTCTGCGGCTGTGGCCGGGAAGGCGCTCGTGCGCCGGGATCGCCCCGGGGGAGCGCCCTTCGCGCTCGGCCCCGAAATCATCCCGGGCATCCTCCGGATCGCGCGGGAACGGGTCGGTTTCGCCGGTCGATTCCCAGGGGGTCGATTCCCGGGCGGCGCGGCCCCACTGGCCCCGGCCGGGTTCGGCCTCGAGCGCGGGCGCCTCGGGGTCGGACGCGCCGGGCTCGGCCGGCAACTCGCCCTGCTCGTTGTGCAGGCCCCAGGCCCGGCGCGCGCGCCGGCGGCGGCGCGACCGGCCGGGGCCGCCGGCGCCTCCCTCGGGGTCGCCCGGGGCCGCGTCGAGGTCCTCCGTGGGCGGGAACCGGTCGGCCGAGGGGCCGGGCTCGGCCGCTTCGAAGCCCCCCGAAGGCCCGTGGCCCTCGGCGCTGCGAGGAAGCGGAGCCGCGGGCGCCGCGCGCTCGCTGGGGTCCATGGGTCGGGCGCGGCCGCGGCGGCCGCGGGCGGCGGGAGGCGCGGCGGGCTCCGCCGCTGGGTCGCCGGCGGGCTCGATCGGCACGGCCAGCTCGAAGTCCTCCGCAGCCGAGCGCCGCTTGGGCTGGGCACGGCGACGCTCGGAGCGGCGGTTGTCGGCAGCCCCCAATTCCGTGGTCTCCGCGGAGGCGATCCCGCCGGAGGCACCGCTGCCGCCCCACCCTTCGCCGAGCTCCGACTCCGGCCCGGAGAGCGGGTCGCTGAGCGGTTCGCTGGCCAGCTCGATCAGGCCTGCGGAGGGGTCGGCGGATTCGGAGGCCTCCTCGACGGGGATCGGCGCCGCGGCCTGACTGCGCTTGGAGGTCTTGCTCTTCTTGCGCGAAGGCGAGCGCCGGCGGCTCTTCTTGGCAGGCGCCTCGGGCGCTTCTTCGCCGGGGCTCGGCTCCGCAGCGGGCTCGGCCCCAGCGCCGAGATCGGACTCGGGGTCGGGCTCGAGCGCTTCGCCGGAGGTTGGATCGGACCAGGAATCCGCCGCGTCGCCGCGGCTCGATTCGGAAGGAAGGGAGTCGGAGTCCCGGGAGAAAGCCTGGGAGTCTTCATCCGCGCGGCCCGATTCCGGGCCCGCGGGTTGCAGGGAGGTCATCGCGAAGTGGTCTGGCGTCAGACCCCGCATCGCTTGGGGAGTTCCGGCGCGCGCGGCCGCAGGGAGCGGAGCACGGGCGTCGCGGTCTTCTGCCGGGGTCCGAAGGACCCGCCACGATGCGGGGCAGCCAGCGGCCAGCCGAGCGGAAGGCTCGGCGCGGGACGAGGGGCGAGCGCGCCGCGAGCGCTCCGCAGAGCGCGGGGACGCGGGCCGCCACAGGCCCGGGGGCCGCAGGCTTGGTTCAAGGAGGGGACGTGGACCTTCGGAGTCGACCGAAGGCGCACGGTCCGGGGCGCTCGACCGTCACCGCAGCAAGCCGCAACTCGGTGGGAGAGCGGCCGGGACAGGGCGGAGCCGGGGGCGCCGGAGCTCGCGGCGATCGGGGGGGACGATCGCGCGGGGCGCCGCCCGCTGGCGACCCTGCCGAAGCGGGGGCCGGCTCTGCGGCGCAGGCCGGGCCCCACCAAAGCAAGGCACCGACCTCGGACACGGATACTCTCGCGGATACGGGGCGGCGAGTCGATGCGCCAGACCGAAAATGCCGCTTTTCGGACTGGCGACCCCCGAGATTCCCCGTGCCAGGCTCCCCTGCCGCCCTGGGAGCGGTCTCCGCGAGAAGTCCAGGGGCGGGCTCGCCGGGGCGCAGCGCACGCTGGCGCGCTCACGGCCCCCCGCGGGCGGCGGCCAAACCGTCCGAGCGCCGGGGGCCGAGCCGGGGCCTGTGCGCGGGCGCCGCTCTCCCGCGCGCAAGAGCATGCGCTGCGCGGGCGGCCGCGAGCGCCCCGCCCGCGCCCGGGCAGCCCTGCGAGCGCTGCGCCCGAGCCCCCCCAGCCCGCGCGCCCAGGGACCCGGCGCGCGCGCCGCAGCGTTTCACGGCCGAGCTGGGCCGGCTCGCCAGGGCCTCGCGAACGGTGCGCTCCGGCGGCCGCCGCTGCGGGCGTCGGCGCGCAGATCGTCGGCCGGCCACGGCGCCCCCATCGATAGGGGCCCCAAAAGCGCGGCGGCTCGGGCCTGGCCCGAGCCGCACACATCCCGCGTCCTTCAGGAGCCCTTGGCGGGCTCGACAAAGGTGCTGACCTCCTGCTCGGCCGAAGGCGTCACCGGCGCCTGATCGGCCGGATCCAGCTTGGGCTTGATGTCCTCGAGCAGCACGTCGAGCTTGCCGCCGTAGATCTCTTTGCGGCGCTGCAGCTCGTAGGCCAGGATGCGCTGGGCATCGGGGCCGGAGCGCACGATCGTGGGCGTGATGAAGACCATCAGGCTGCGGCGCTCGGTGTTCTCTTCGTTGTAGGAGAACAGCTTGCCGAGCAGCGGGATCGAGCTCAGGTACGGGATGCCGGACTCGACCTCGCTCTGGATGTCGGTGGACAGGCCGCCGATGACGGCCGTTTCGCCGGAGTTGAGCTTCATCGAGGTCACGATCGTCGAGCTGCGCACGCGCGGCAGCGCGATCGAGCCCGCCGCGCCGGCGGCGCCCACCGTGAAGACGTCGAAGCCGGGGGGCGCCAGGGAGGTGTTGCCGGTGCCGGACAGGCTGGTCTCCTTCGGGATCACGTCGAGCATCATCGAGTTGGTGCCCGGGATGATGTCGGGACGCACCAGCAGCTGGAAGCCGACCTCGACCGGCGAGCCGTTGGCTTCCTGCACGGACAGGTTGAGGCCGCCGGCCTGGCCCTGCTCGGTGCGGGCTTCCGCGTAACGGATCGTCTCGCCCACGAAGATGGTCGCCTCGCGGCCGTCCAGGGCGATCAGCTTGGGCATCTGCATCACCTCGGTGCGCTCATCCCGTTGCAGCATGCGCAGGGTGGCGGTCACGCCGGTGAAGGACAGGGCCCCGAAGATCGTCTGGGAGGCCAGGGTCTGGGAGGACTGGTTGGCGGCCGCGTCGCCGAAGGGGCCGAAGCCCACGTCGTTGGCGATGAGGCTGTCCTCGAAACCGCCGTCGCCCATGGTGAAGGGCAGCGAGATCGGGATCTGGGAGCCCGAGGCGCTGATGCGCGGACCGAAGTCGCCGTAGTCCACGCCCAGGTCCCACAGGTCGCTGTTGGTGGTCGAGACGAACTTGATGTCGATGAAGACCTGGGACGGCTCGATGTCCAGGCGATCGATCAGCTCCTTGATGTCCCCGTGCACCTGAGCGGTGTCGCGGATGATGAAGGTGTTGCTGGTCTGTACGTAGTTGAGCTCGCCGCCGGTGCTCAGGGCACGGCGCAGGGCTTCGATGATCGGGAAGTCGTCCTCGACCTTGCCGGTCGGCGGGGCCGACTGGCCGTTGATGAACTCGGACTGGATGCGCGGGACGTAGGCGCCCCGCGGACGCAGATAGCGCAGGGAGTAGTGGCGCGTCTCGAGCTGGTCCTGAAGCGTGGCCGGATCGACCACGCGCAGGATGCCGCGCGAATCCTCGACCACCACGAACCCGAGGGTCTTGACGGCCACTTCGAGCGCATCGCGCCAGGGCACGTTGTTGAGCCGCAGGGAGACCGTGCCGGTGACCTCGGGAGCCACGATGATGTTGGCGCCCGCGGTCTTGGCGATGATGTCGATGATCGAGTTGATGTCGCGCGGTCCGTCCGTGTTGAACGAGACCGGCTCGGGCCGGGTGATGGCCAGCACGCCGGCGCGGCGTTCCTCGACCACGCAACCGGCCTTCTCGGCCGCGATCTCGAGGACTTCACGCCAGGAAACGTCGTTCAGCTCGAGGCTGATCGGCGTCTTGGCGCCGTCCTCGCCGGCCAGGATGACGATGTTGGCGCCGGAGCGCTCGCGTAGGAAGTCGACGACCTCCTCGAGCTGGCGGCCTTCGACGCGCAGGGAGACCCGTGCGTCGTTGGTCGGCGCCTGGGCGGTCACGATCGGGGCCAGGCCGAGCAGGGCCAGGCCGGCCGCGATCTGGAACGGGTTGGGCTTCATCTTCGGGGACGGGGAGCGGGGATTCGGGGCTATGTGCGGGGTGTACGTTGGGTCACTTGCGCGACGCTGCGGCCTGGGGGCCGGTCTTGGACGCGGGCTTCTCCTCGGCGGCGCCGAGAGAGCGCTGCAGCACGACGCCCTTGTAGATGAAGGTGACCTCCGAGCGGTCGATGGACTTCACCATCAGGTCGACGTCGATGACTTCGCCGGGCCAGAAGGAACGGCCATCGATCAGCACGGTGCGCTGCTCGGGACCCAGGTCGACGATGCAGCCGATGTCGAGCTCGAGCGCCTCGAAGGCCTGCACGGTGCGGGCCTGTTCGGCGTACTCGCGCAGGAGCGCCACCAGGGGCTCACGCAGCTCGTCGATGCGCGCCGCCTGCAGGCGCGGCTCGATGCCCTTGTAGGCCTCGAGGGCCAGGGCGTACTCGCGGTGCTGCATGTGTCCGTACATGGCCTCGACGGCTTCGCGCAGCATCGAGAGCGGCAGGGCGGCGCCGTCGATGTCCTTGAGACCCTGGCGGATGCGCTCGACCTCCAGCACGACCTCCTGCTCGAAGCGACGTTCGGCGGGCAGGAAGCGCAGCTGGTCCTCGGCGTCCAGACGGCGGACCTCGCTCTCCAGCGCGGCCAGCCGGGACTCGAGCTCGCCGCGGGCCTTCATCTCGGCGATCAGGTTGTCGGACGACTGCCAACCCTCCATCAGGGCGGCGACCGCCTTGGCCTCTTCGCTCAGCCGATCGATCAGGTCGAACTGCTGTTCGATGGTCAGCTCGCCCTCCTGCACGGCGCCGGCCGGCACACGCGGGTCGACCCACGGGTCGCGGCGACTGCGCGGCCCCTGGTAGTCGTAGGGCGAGTGGATCAGCTCGCGCTGCCGCGCCCCGATGCGCGCCCGCAGCAGGTCGCGCTTGGTCTCGTAGTCCTCGATCTCGACCGGCTTGCTGGACGAACGGGGGGCGTAGACATAGGTCTCGACCTCCAACTCGACCGAGTGGAGCGGCTGGGTGCCCAGCTCTTCGAGCGCCTGGCGCGGCGCGGCCTTGAGCTTGAAGGCCGGCACGCGCATGAAGCGCTCGTCGCTCTCGATCAGGTTGGTGAATGCCATCAGGCCGAAGATGTCCGCCTGCAGCTGGAGCTTGTAGCCCACGCGCTGGAAGTCGGTCTTCTTGGCATCCCGGGTGGCGACGTCCTGCTTGTCGTCGTAGGAGGTCATGCGGATCCCGGACTCGAAGGCGAAGGCCTGCAGGGTGCGCACGAACTCCAGCACGTCGCGGTCGTTGGGCAGGATCTTGGCCACGGCCTCGTCGGTCTCGCGGTGCACGATCACGGCCTCTTCGAGCTTGGGGGTCGTCTCGACCAGGCTGCGCGCCTGCGAGATCTGGACCTCGACCTCGGCCAGCTCGGTCCGCTTCTTGTCGATGCCGTCGTGGATCAGGTAGATGCCCCCTGCGAGCAGTGCCGCGCCGAGGGATCCGCCGATCGTGACGGTCAGGAAATGGCGACGCTCGTCCATCACTTGCTCTTGGGTTGGGGAGCCTTCTTGGCTTCACCGGCCTTGTTCTTGCCCGGTTCCTGGGGCTTGATCTGCAGGTCCAGGGTGAAAGAGAAGGTCTCGGAGGGGATCAGTTCGGTATCGACGCTGCTGATCCGGCCCTGGGGCGGGGCCGGCGGGAAGAAGCCGTTGGCGAAGGTCGAGGCGGAGACGTCCTCGAAGAAGTTCGCCACCAGGCCGAAGTTGGGCGAGCCCGAGTGGCCGTTGGCGCGCACCGAGCCGATCGGGGCATCCTTGCCCTTCGACTTGTTGGCGTTCGGAGCCAGCTGGGTGACGGTCAGGTCGTCCATCCAGATCAGGTACTTCTCGCCGTTGCCGCCGCGGTTGATCACGTCGACCAGCTCGTCCATCTTCTGGGTCCAGTTGATGCGGGCCGCGTTGATCTCGGCCAGCGTCTCTTCACGGGACTCGAAGGATTTCTTCTCTTCCTCGAGCTTCTTGTGGTGCTCGACGCGCGGCTTGAGCGCGGCCAGGTCGTCTTGGCGCACCTGCAGCTCGGCCAGCACCTCGGTGCGCAGGCCGAACCAGGTCCAGGCGCACCACACGAGCAGGCTGGCGTTGACCGCCACGGCCGCGCCGGTGGCGGCCAGGATCTTGATCGGGACGCGGTTGGCGCGCCGATACTCGGGGGGGAGCAGGTTGATCGTGATCATG
>JBIKLM010000388.1:0-4264 GCA_044359835.1 Planctomycetota bacterium | reverse complement strand
GGCGTTCTGGCGCCCCGAGCCCGGATGCTGCCCTGGGCTCCCGGCGCCGGCGGCTCGGCCTCAGCCCGCGGGGGCGGCGCCGCCGGACTCGCCGGGGCGAGCCCTCCACGCGGACCGAACTCAGGCCTTTTCGCCGAGCCGGCGACTCCAGTCGCCGCGCCGCACGCGCCACCAGAACAGCCCCGCCTTGATGCCGCTGGTCAGGTTGATCGCCCACCACACGCCCGCCGCGCCGCCGCCGAGCGGCAGGGCGAACAGATACGCCAAGGGGATGCGCAGCAGATTGCCGGCCCCCGCGATCCAGGGGATCGGGCGCGTCAGACCGGCGCCCAGCAGGGCCTTCTCGTGCACCGCCTCCATGCCCACGAAGAACTGGCTGAAGGCCAGCACGCGCACATACAACACGGCCTCGCGCAGCACGTCCTGGTCGGCGGCGAACAGGGCCGCCACCGGCTCGGCCAGGGCCAGGAAGGACAGGCTGAAGATGCCCGCCAGGCCGCAGGCCGCCAGGCGCGCGCGGCGCAGCACCGCCAGGGCCAGGTCCGCTCGTCCGGCGCCGAGGGCCCGTCCGATCAGCGCCGCCGCAGCCACCGAGAGGCCCAGGAACAGCGGATAGCTGACCCCCTCGAAGACCTGGAAACCGACCGCCAGTCCGGCCTTGACCGGGTCCGGCAGTTGGCTCAGGACCAGCGCCAGCACGCACCAATAGACGCCCGCGTAGAGCGCGATCGAGAGCGACATGGGCGCCGAAACCCGCGCGATCTCCAGCACCAAGGCCCGCTCGGGCCGCCGGCCGGTCCACAGCCGGACCCCCAGGCCGCGGTTCAAGATCCACAGGCCGAGCAGCACCGCCAGGAGGCGCGACAGGCCCGTGGCGTAGGCGGCGCCGGACATGCCCAAGCCGTGGATGCCGAGCGCGGCGCCCGCGCTGCTGGCCAGCCCGGCCAGCGGCGCGTCCGGCATGGCTTGGCTCGCTTCGGCCCCGTAGATCAGCAGCGGGCTGAGGATGAAGTTGCTGCTGACCGCCACGCCTTGCAGCAGCATCGGCACGCGCGAGCGCCCGCGGCCCAGGAACAGGTTGTCGAGCGTCGGCGCCAGGAACATCGGCAGCGCCACCAGGTACAGGCCGCCGAGGTACTCGCGCGCGAACTGGGCCGTTTCGCCGCGCAGACCGATCCAGGCCACGATCGTGGGCGTCAGCAGCGGCCCGAACACCAGCGCCGTCAGACCGAGCAGCAGCGCCAGGAACAGCGCATGGCGGGCGATGCGATCGGAGCGCTCCGCGGAGCCGGCCCCCAGGGCCCGCGCGGACAGCGCCAAGGCGCCCCCGGCCGCCAGGAAGCCGAAGGCGAAGTTCATGATCGCCACGAACAGCACCCCGCCGGCGGCGCTCTGGGCGTTCTGGCCGAGGCCCTGGATCCAATACTGGTCGTTGATCCGATAGGCGCCGTTCAGCAGGAACGACAACGAAGCCGGCCAGGCCAGACGCACCAGGGCAGCCAATCCGTAGGCGCGGTCGTCCGGCGCGCTGACGGTGGGGGGGGGAGTGGGCAAGGGGCGGCCGCTGCCGACGCTGGGAGGGGGGCTCGGGGGGGCGTGGGAGCGGAGGTCGGCTGCGCGCCGGGGGCCGGGCTGGGCGCGACCCTGCGCGGATGGGCGCGCCAGGCGTCGCGACGGCCCCAGGGCAAGCCGCGGGACTTCGACGGTCAGGTTTCGACGCGGGGGCCCGGCTAGAGTCGCCGATCTTTCAGCCGATCGGAGCCGCAAAAAAAGGGTCCGAGGCCGGCGGGTGGGTGCCGCTGGGGCCGCCTCCCACGGCGCTGCTCCCGGCTCGGGACAAGTCCGCAACGGTCGGGCCTCCGCGCCATCCGCGGATTCGCCGGGCCCCGATCGAGGCCGACCGCGGTGCTCCCGCGGGCCCGGCGAACTCCGTCAGCGTCGGGCGTTCGTCGGCCTGTCACTTGGACAGCACCAAAGTCGCGAGCGGCGGTTCCGCGGCGCCGGCTTCGAGCTGCAGCTCGCTGTAGCCGACCCCGACCCCGGGCACGCTGGCGCGCAGGCTGATGCGCCCCGGGGCGAGCAGGTGCGCGCGCGCTCGGCCCAGGGAATCGCTGATCACGTCGATCAGCCCGCCGCCGGTCGAGAAGCCGCGCACCCGGGCGCCCTCTACGGGCCGGCCGACCGCGTCCCTGACCTGGATCTCGAGGGCCAGCAGGCGCGGGAGTCGCAGCGGCTCGAGGCTCAGGCCCGGGGCCCGAAAACTGAGCCGCTTTTCGAGCAGGGGCGCTTCGCTGGGGCCGGCCAGCAGCCGGTACTCGCCGTCGGCGAGGGCCGCGAAGGCGAAGCGGCCGCCGGGATCGGAGCGGGTTTCGCTGCGCTGGCCGGCGCCCTCCGGCACCAGGGTCAGCAGCAGGCCTTCGATGCCGAGGCCATCGGGGTCGAGCACGGCGCCGGTCAGATCCCCGGCCGGGGCGATCGCCAGCACGACGTAGACCTGTTCGGCGCCCGGGGTCAGCAGCAGCGGCTGCGGCAGGGAGCTGGCCGCGGGCGCTTCGGCCCACAGCTCGTAGCCCGCCAGGGGCAGGCCGCTGAGCTCGAATTCGCGCTGCTCCGCGGGCAGCGCCAGCTCGTAGTCGAGACCCGTCTCCGGTCCGACCCAGGTGGCGCTGGCGGCGAGGCGCAGGGTCCAAGGCGTCGGGGTCATGCCCGGGGCCCACTCGAGCACGCCGCGGATCCGTCCGGATCCGGAGCCCAGCCGGGCGCCGGCCGTGAGCCCGGGGGGGCCGTCCAACGGCATGGGCGACGCCGTGCGGGTCTGCGGCGCTCGAGGGTCCGCGCTGGGCGCCGCGGCGGCTTCCGGCCCCGGGCTCGCGGCGGGGCTGGCGGCAGGGCTGGCGGCGGGGCCCGCCGCGCGGTCCGCCGGCTCCGGTCCATCCCCGGGCTCGGCCAGCCAGGCGATCAGCGCCGCCACGGCCAGGGCGCAGAGGGGCCAGAACCAGCGCCGCGCGACGGCCGCGTTCGATCGGGGAGGGGCGCGCATGGGATCGCTGCGCAGGGCAGTCTAGACTGCGCGTCACGAGCCCGCGCGCCGCGATGATCCAGAGCCTCGAACCCGAGCAAGTGCTGGCGCTGCTCTCCAACCCGGCCCCGCCCCAGGTGCTCGACGTGCGCGAGGGCTTCGAGCTCGAATTGGCGCCTTTCCCGGGCGCCGTGCACATCCCCATGGGCGAGCTGACGCGCCGCCACGGGGAACTCGATCCGGCCCTGCCCCTGTTGGTCGTCTGCCACCACGGGGTGCGCAGCCTGCGGGCCGCCGCTTACCTGGCGAGCCTCGGATTCCGCCAGCTGATCAACCTGCGCGGCGGCATCGATGCCTGGTCGCGCTCCGTGGCGCCCGAGATCCCGCGCTATTAGCGCCGGGCGTTGGAGCTGCGGCGGGTCGTGCGTCGGAGGCGCGGCGCGCAGCGCCCCGGGATGCAGCCGAGCGAGACCGGCACAGGAACGCCGCCGGTTCGGCTGGGGCGCGGCCCGCGAGCGCGCCGCGGGGCCGCGGGCCGCCGTTGCGGAGCGGGACCGGCCGTGAGCCTTTCGCCCCGGGACCCAGACCGTCGATCCTGCCGGGCCACGGCGCGCTTGGGCCGCTCGGCGCTCGACCGTCAGGTCTGCGGCAACGCGCCGCGGCGGTCCCGGGCCGGCGGGCGGAGCGCCGGGTTGCGAGCGGAGCCCGGGCCCATGGGATCTGCACGCGCGCCCCAGCCCTGGAGCGGCGCTCCCCACCCCGGAGACGCCGGGCGATCGGGGGCCGCCGCTGCGCTACGCTGCCCCGGCCCCGAGGCTCCCCGCGCCGGCCCCGCTGCGGCCTGCGCCGCCAGCCGGCAGCTCCGACGACCATGGCCAACGCCGCCACCCAAGCATCCAAGCCCGCCGGGCTCTCCGGCCTGCAGAAAGCCGCCCTCGGCCTGACCAGCGGCCTGCTGGTGCTCTCGGCTGGCGCGCGCCTGGCCGTGGCGCAGGGCTGGATCGGCTCCGGCGCCGCGGAGCCCGGCAGCGCGGGCGCCCGTTCCCTGGGCGGCGCCAGCCTGACCGGCGGCGGCTCCGCGCCCGTGGCGGCGCCCGCGCCGGGCAGCTTCGAAGCCCTGCTGCCGGTGTTCACCGAGGCCAGCTTCTTCGGCTTGATCGGCTTCGCGCTGGGTTACCTGTCGCGCATGGTTTTCAAGGTCGCGCTGATCTTCATCGCGCTGTTCTTTCTGGGCCTGCAAGGGCT
>JBIKLM010000447.1:0-3564 GCA_044359835.1 Planctomycetota bacterium | reverse complement strand
CGCGGCCGAGGGGGCTCGGGCAGCGCGCGCTGGTGTTTTTGGGGCTCGGGCCGGCCGGTCAGGGGGCGATCACCACGGTGCAAAAGGAACCGTTGTTGGTCGGGCGGATCGACAGTTCCTTCGACACGGGGTCGTAGGACCAGGCGGCGGGCGAGAGGCCGTTGACCTGGATCGAGTTGGGGCTCTGCGGGAACTGTTCGATCACGAAGGTCGGCGCGGTGCCGTCGGTCGACCAGGTCGTGAAGGCCAGGGTCTGTCCGGTCTGCAGGCCGAGCTGGGTCACGTCGATCGCCAGCTCGAGCAGGTTGCGCGTGCCGAGCACGCCGAAAGAATTGCTGCCTGCGCCGCCCAGGACGATGTTGTAGCGCGCCACCCGGGAGGGGCTCAGGCCACGCACCTCGGTGAAGCGGTAGCGCGCCGGGCGATCGGCGAAGATCTCGACCGGCGGGCCGTTGATCGGGGCTGCGCCCGGAGCGACGCCGGACTCGAGCCAGTTGCAGGCGGTCACATCGTCCAGGGTCGACCAGGAATGCAGCGCCGGGCCGCTGTACTTGTTGACCAATAGGTCCAGGCCCTGGGAGCTCAGATAGCTGGCCAGGGCGTCGTTCTGGAGCTTGAGCCCGGTTTCCGGGTCGTTTTGGTTGATGCTCAGGTAGACGCGGGTGTCCAGCAGGTTGGTCGAGGGAGCCAGGCTCACGTCGAGCGCGTTGCCGGAGTTGATGCGGCCGGCCGTGACGCGCTCGTAGTTGAACGGCACGCTGGTCGGAGTGCCGCCGAACACCAGCGGGTTCTGCATGATCAGCTGCAGATTGAACGGCCCGGTGTTGTAGGCGTAGATCGGATCCACGGTGCCTATGTGGGAAACCAGGCCCGCCAGGCGGTAATCGTCCGAGTCCTGATGGCGCAGGCCGAAGCTGAGCGCGTTGAGACCGCCCATGGAGAACCCCACCGCGTAGATGCGCTCGGTGTTCCAGTCGAAGTACTTGTCCACGAAACCGAGCACGGCCTCGAGGGCGCGCTGGGACGGCTCGTTGGCGAAGTTGGTGTCGACCAGCCCGAAGGGTGCCAACAGCAGCCAGCCGCGCTGCTGGCAGATCATCGGCAGCTTGGTGTTCGGATTGAACAGGGCCTGCTCGCTGACCCCGAAGTGGTGGAAGCCGAGCACCATGGCCCGGCGCTGGACGGGGATCTGGCCGATGTTCAGCGGGAACTGGAGCTTGAAGCGCTCGGCGAGGGTCGGATGGCCCGAGACCCCCGGGGGCAGCAGCACCTCGAGCAGGGGGTCGCCCGAGACCGAAGGCAGGACCCGCCACAGGGCGCCCTCCGGGGTCAGGGAGTAGGCCCCGCTGGCGGCGGCCTGCAGGAACGGGACCGGACCCGTGTTCGGCTGGCTGTAGGCCGAGGCAAAACCCTGGGCGAAGGCCTCGCGGGGCGCCAGGGCGCTGGCGAGCAGGGCGCCGATCAGCGCCAGGGTGGGCAGATTGGGAATCGATTTCATAGGGGGGGCAGCCGCTCAGGACCGCCCGACGAGTCTGGCACGAGCCGGAGGCTGCCGGCGAGCGCACCCCGCCGCGGGCACCACCCACCGGACCAAAAACTACCCCGCTCGGGGGCAATTGGACCGCCAACAGACCCGCTCCAGGACGCCCGCCCCGCGGCCCGGGTTCCCCCGGGGACCCGCCGCGGGCCTGCGGACGAGGGGGAGCCTGGCCCTGGGCCGCCCCATGCCTGCCGGACTCCGCCCCTGGATCCCTGCCAGATCCGGTCGAAGCTGGCCGCACGCCGCCAGCGGGGCGCGGGCGCGCTGGAGGCCCGCCCCCGGACCAGCCCGGGTTCCGAGCCGATCAGCGCCGCGGGGCTTCGGGGTCCTCCGGGGGCCAGCTCGGCCAGAGCAGCACGCCATGGCGCAGCCCGCGGCCCGTGACCCGTGCTTCCCGGGCGCCGAGTCGCTCCAGCATGGCCCCGAGCCCCACCAGGGCCGCCGGCAGGGTGCGGGCCCGGTCGGGCTCGATGCACAGGTCGCGGCGGCCCTCCAGATCCAGCTCGGCCAGCCGGCGGGCCCAGCGCCAGGCGCTGGCCGGCCCCAGGACACGCCCCTCCGCCAAGCGCGGATCGAAGCTCTCGAGCCCCTGATCGAGGCAGGCCAGATTGCTCGCGCTGCCGCCGATCAGACGCAGCTCGCCCCCATCGCGGCACAGCCCTTCCGGAAAGCCCCGGGCGGCCTCCCGAGCCGCGAGCACCAGGCGCTCGAAGGCCACCGGCCCGATCGGCTGGTCGGCCTGCTCGCCCAGCAACCGGTCGGTGGCGAACACGGCCCCGTAGGGCACCGACAGCGCTTCGGCCCCGCCGGACCAACACAACTCGCTGCTGCCACCCCCCAGGTCCAGCAGCCGCTGCGCCGGACCGCCGGGCCCCGGGCCGAAGGCTCCCAGGAAGCCGAGGCGCGCCTCCAGCGGCCCGCTGACGATGCGCACGAGGAAGCCGAGCTCGCGGCCCACGCGGGCGGCGAATTCGGCCGCATCCGGACTGCGCCGCAGGATCGCCGTGCCGGCGCAGCGCACCTCGGAGGGCTCGAGCCCGCGCAGGCTCACCCGGCGCTGGAACGTGCGCAGGACCTCGAGGCAGCGCTCGATCGCTTCGGGGGCCAGCTGGCCTTCGGGGCCCGCGCCGGCGCCCAGCCGCGCGCTGGCCGCATGGTCCTCCAGCACCTCGAGGCCCCCGTCGCCGCGGCGCTCCGCGATCAACAGCAGGGCGGACTGGGTCCCCAGATCGATCGAGCCGAGGGGCCGCGTGGCGGAGCTCATGGGGTCGGGGGCGGTGTGGGCTGGATGGCCCGGGCGGCCCTGATTGTGGCGCGCCGCAGACCCCGCCGCAGCGCTGAAAATCGGCGCAAGCCCCGCCCCTTCGGCCGCTCGCTCGGGCCCCGGCGGCGCCGGGCCGGCGCGCTGCCAAGGCTCCTCGCGCGGCGTCCCGCGCGCCCGCGGTTCCCCCGCCCACCGGCCGCGCTCGCGATCGCCGCGGCGGCTCGGCCCGCAGTGGCTGGAAAAAAATCGGCGCGCAGCGTCGATCCCAGCCTCTGCGGCCGCCGGATGGCGGCCCAAAGGGCATCTGACCGCCTGCTCTTACCGCTCGGGCACCGCCCGAGTCGATTTTTTCTCAGCCTGTCCGCGCAGCCCCCAGCTGAGTTTCCCCGACGGCGCCCGGCCAGGCGCCGGCGATCCGTCCCGCGGAGCAGGCCGCTTCCCGATGCCGAGCTTCCGCGAGCCCGGCCGCCAGTCCGGTCGGTTGGCCCGCGCAGCGCGGCGGCGACGACCGGGGGCGGGGCCGGTCCCCCAGCGCCGTCGATCGATCAGATCGCGTCGCAGGCGAACGCGCCGGCGCACTCGCCATCGATGGTGAAGACCTGGATGCGCAGGCCCTCGCGATCGAGCAGCGCCCGGCGCTGGCGCTCCCGATCGACCACCAGATCGGCCGGCGCCGACAGGCGGCCGGTGTCTTCGCCGGCGACCGCCAAGACGCGCAAGAGCTTCCCGCGGCCGTCGACTTCGAGCAGCGCGGGCTCTT
>JBIKLM010000387.1:0-4277 GCA_044359835.1 Planctomycetota bacterium | reverse complement strand
CTGCGCGCCGATTTTTTCCCAGCCTCTGAGCGCCTGCGCCCGCTCGGTATCGGGGCTCACGGGCCGCCGCGCGCCCCGGCCTCGAGCAGCTGGCGCTGGCCGCCCACCTGGGTCGCGAGCGTCACCTTCCCCTTCCACAGCTTCGCGAGCCGCGTGAGCGTCTCGCGGGCCGTGCCCAGCTCGAGATCGCGGCCGTCGTGGCGGTGCTCGAGCTCGAGCGCGTGTTGGGCCTGGTCCCAAGCGACCAGTTCGATGCGCGGCAGACCGCCGAAGGCCAGCTCGCTGAGCAGCCGCTGCTTCCAGGCCACCCAATCGAGGCCGGCGCTGGTCGCTTCCCGCGCCTGGGCGGGGGTCAAGCCGTGGTAGCGCAGCACGAACTCTTCGTCGACGAGCAGGTCGATCAGGGACAGGTCCCCGTGCACGCGGCGCAGCAGGAACAGGTCCAAACCGCGGTGCTCGGCCTCGCGCCACAGCCGCAGGCCGAGCTTGTAGGGGTTCCACTGCCCGGGCGCGGCCGCGGTCGCTCCCGAATGGATGTCGGCGAAGTCGATCACCTCGGAGGCCTCCAGCAGGCCGCCGGTCAGGAGCCGGCTGTGCCACAGGCAGGCCCAGCCCTCGTTGGCGACCTTGGTCATGCGCTGGGGCGCGAAGTAGTAGGCCTCGTCGCGCACGATCGGCAGCAGCTCACGCTCCAGGGCGTCCAAAGGAGCGTGGCCCAGCAGGAAACCGAGCACATCGGCGTCCGGCAGGTGCCAGCGCGGACGGGCGGCGTCGGTTTGGGTCGTGTCGAAGCCGAACTGCTCGAGGGCCAGCCGGCGGCGTTCGGAGAGCGGCCGCTGCGGCCCCACCGGCCCGCTGCCGCGGCCGCGCTGATCCCGGTAGGGATCGATCAGGCCCTCCAGGCTGAGCAGGTCGTCCAGCGTGCGCTCGACCTTGTCCTGGCCGAAGGTGTCCATCAGCCGGCGCACCAGGGCGGCGTGTCGCCCCATGGTTTCGAGCATGCGTCGATCGGTGCGCGCGAACCAGATGTTGTGTTTGAAGAAGTCGGCGTGGCCGTAGACGTGCGCCATGACCAACTTCTGCTCCAAGGCGCTGTTGGAGCTGACCAGGTAGGCATACACCGGGTCGTTGTTGATCACCAGCTCGTAGATCTTCGACAGGCCGAAACGATGGCCCTTGGCGAGCCGCTCGTATTCCATGCCGAAACGCCAGGACGCATAACGGATCGGGAAGCCTCCGTAGGCCGCCACGCCGTTGACCTCGGCGGCATCGAGCAGCTCGAAGACCACATCGTGGAAGTCGAGGCCGGCGTCGCGGGCCGCGGCTTCGATCACCACGGCCTGGTACTTGAGCGCGGTCGGCAGGCTGGATTTGATGCGCATGGGGCGGCGCGGCGGTTGGCTTCAGCGGCCCTGGCCCAAGAAGGCGCGGATCGCTTCCGGGACGTGGGTCTTGTCCTCCAGGCCGAAGCTGACCAGCCGATCCTCCGTGGCGAAGGCCAGGTCCAGATCCTTCTTGAA
Organism: Planctomycetota bacterium; assembly: GCA_044359835.1. Taxonomy (GTDB): domain Bacteria; phylum Planctomycetota; class UBA1135; order UBA1135; genus JBIKLM01. The sequence goes on along the minus strand of JBIKLM010000387.1, from coordinate 2,757 downwards.
CTGACCGGAGCCATGGGCGCTCTTGACCTGGCTGTAGCAGAACTGGTTGACGCGCGGGAGCAGCTCGTCCGCGAGCAGCGTGACGCATAGCTCCGTGTCGCGCGCCGACCAGTTGTCGCCATCGGAATAGTGGAACGGATAGATGTTCCAGTCCTCGGGCCGATAGCGCTCGCGGATCAGCTCGAGGCACAGCTCGTAGGCCGAGGAGATCTTGGTCCCACCGCTCTCGCGCAGGTGGAAGAAGGTGTGCCCGTCGACGACCCGCGCCGACGCGTCGTGCACCAGGTAGGCCACCTCGAGGTTCTTGTACTGCCGACGCAACCAGGTGTCGATCCAGAAGGCCTGGGCGCGCACGATCTCCTTCTGCTCCTTGCCCATCGAGCCCGACACGTCCATCATGTGGATCACGACGGCCGACGAATCCGGCTGATGGACCTCGCGCCGCGCTCGATAGCGGAAGTCCTGGCGTTCGGGCACGATGCGCGGATTCTCCGGATCGTAGCTGCCGCTCATCAGCGCGCGTTTGAGCGCGTTCTTGTAGGAGCGTCGGAAATGGCGCAGCGAATCGGGGCCCGAGCGGCGCACGCCGTTCCAGCGCCCCGCCAGAGTCTCGAGGCGCTTGTTGCCGCGCGGCTCGATGCGCGGCAGCCCGAGCTCTTCCCCCAGCATGTCGGCCAGCTCGCCCAGGTCGACTTCGATCTCGAGCACATGGCTGCCCGCCTGGTCGCCGGCGGCCCCCTGCCCAGCCCCCTGGCCCTGGGCCGGCCCCTGGCCCTGCTCGCCGGCCTGGCCCTGCCCCTCGCCCTCGCCGCCCTGGTTGTCGCCGAAGCGGAAGCGCGGCAGCTCGATCTGCGGCAGGGGCACCGACACGGCGCCCTCGCCCACCCGCGCGATCAGCTCGCCGCTGGCCAGGTAGCGCCGCAGGTCCTCCCGCAGCCGACCGCGCACGATCTCGCGGAAGCGGCCGTGGTCGGACTCGATCCGGTAGAGCGGGCCGTTCATGGGCGCGGCGGCCTCAGGCCGCGTCCTTGGGCCCGCGCTTCTGGTCGCCGCGGGCGAACAGGTCGGCGACGTAATGCAGCACGTCCTCGGCGGACTTCCTGCTGTATCCGAAGCGCTCCACCAGCCGATCGCGGATCGACTCGATGCGCTGGCGGGTCGAGGGGTCGACCACCGAGGAGATCAGGCTGGTCAGCTGGATCGTATCGCGCTGGTCCTCGAACAGCTTGAGCTCGAGGGCCCGCGTCAGGCGCAGGTTCTGGCGATAGTCGAAGGTCTTGCCCTCCAGGTGCAGCGCGGCGATGTAGTTCATCACCTCGTGACGGAAGTCGTCCTTGCGGGCGTCCGGGATCTCGGCCTTCTGCTCGATCGCGCGCATCAGACGCTCGTCGGGATCGTGCTCGCGCCCGTGCTCGTCGATGACCTTCTCGCGGGTCGTGTAGGCCTTGACGTTGTCGATGTACTTGGCGCACAGCCGGTCGGTCGCCGCCAGGTCCGCGGAGACCGCGACCTGCACCTCGCGCTTGACGATCTCGTCGTACTCGCCGCGCACCTGGCCGATCAGCTGCAGATAGCGTTTGCGCAGCTCGTCGTTGCTGATCAGCGAATGGTGCAGCAAGCCGTCGCCCAGGGCCTCGAGCACGTCCAAGGGGCCCACGTAATCCGAGTCGCGCACCAGCGCCGCGGCGACCCGGTCCTGTACGTAGCGCGGCGAGATCCCGAGCATGCCCTCGCGCTGGCACTGCTCGCGCATCTCGCGCACCGCCTCCGGCCCGAACCCGGGCACCTCGCGCCCACCGTACAGCTGGGCCTTCTGGAGCAGCGAGAGGCTGGGGTGCGTGGGGTCCTCGAGGCGGGTCATCACCGCCCACAACGCGGCCAATTCGAGCGTGTGCGGGGCCACGAACTTCGGGCTCGAAAGGCCCCGACCGAACTGTCGCTCGTAGATCTTCTGCTCGTCCGGCGCCGCCAGGTTGTAGGGGATGTCGATCTTGATGGTCCGGTCTCGGAAGGCCTCCATCAACTCGTTGCTCTGCAGCTTCTTGTACTCGGGCTCGTTGGTGTGGCCCAGGATCACCTCGTCGATGGTCGTCTGGGCGAACTTCTTGGGCTTGATCGTGTGCTCTTGGCTGGCGCCGAGCAGGTCGTACAAGAAGGCCACGTCGAGCTTGAGCACCTCGACGAACTCGAGCAGCCCGCGGTTGGCGATGTTGAACTCGCCGTCGAAATTGAAGGCCCGCGGATCGCTGTCCGAGCCGTACTCGGCGATCAAACGGTAGTTGACGTCGCCGGTCAGCTCGGTCGAGTCCTGGTTCTTCTCGTCCTTGGGCTGGAAGGTCCCCAGGCCCACGCGGTCTTTCTCCGACAGGATCAGGCGCTTGACGCGCACGTGCTCCATGACCTTGGACCAATCGCCGCTGTGGCGCAGCATCAACTCGCGGTACCAATAGCGCCCGACCGGATCGAGTTCCCCTTCGAGCCGCAGGCGATAGGCGCGCTCGAGTTTGGTGTTGAGCCGCCTCAGGAGCTCGCCGCGGGCCTCCTCGGGCACCAGCAGCAGGGGCTCCTGGTTCATGGGCGAGGGGATGAAGCGTCCATCGACCTCGAAACCAAAGGTGTAGAGGGCGCCTTCGGGCAAGCGCGAGTAGGCCTCGAGACCGCGCTTCAGCAGGCGCGCCACCGTGCTCTTGGCGCTGCCCACCGGGCCGTGCAGCAGCAGCACGCGTTTCTCGGGCCCGAGCCCCAGGGCCCCCGCGC
>JBIKLM010000385.1:0-4288 GCA_044359835.1 Planctomycetota bacterium | reverse complement strand
CCGCCCCGTCCCGCCTGTCGTTCGGTCCCAACCGCCGCTCGCCGGTCCTGTCCGCTTGGGCGGCCGCGGTGCTCGGCGGCATGCTGGCCTTCAGCGCGCCGGCCTTCGCCGCCCAGGACGACCTGCAGGGACTGTTCAGCCAGGGCATGGCGGCGCTCGACCGAGGCGAAGACGCCGCGGCTCTGGCGGCATTCCGCCAGATCCTGGCCCTCGATCCCTCGCGCGAAGACGCCTACGAGCTGTGGCGCAGCACGGATCACCGCGCGCTGCAGCGCCTGCTCATGAAGCAAGGCCAGTTCGAGGTCGTGGCCCTGCGGCTGATGGGCTTGGCGCGCGAAGAACTGCGCGAGCGCCAGGATGATCCCGAAGCGATCCGCGGCCTGCTGGCCGGGCTCGAGGACCTGGACCCGATCCAGCGCCGCCAGCGCGTCAGCCAACTGCGCGCCAGCCATGGCGAGTTCGCCGTGCCGCCCATGCTGGGGGCCCTGGCGGACGAGAGCGATCAGGACCGCCGCGTGATCACCATGATCTCCCTGGCGGAGCTGGGCTCCTCCGCGGTGCCGCCGCTGATCGAAGCCTTGGGCGCTTCCTCGGCCTACCTGCGCCGCAACGTGGCCTTGACCCTCGGGCGCATCGGCGACGCGCGCGCCGCGGGTGCCCTGGCGCTGCTGTCCCGCGACGATCCCGACGGCGAAGTGCGCGGCGCGGCCCAGGAAGCCCTGGCCAAGCTGGGCCAGGCCTCCGGCGCTCCCGAGGCGCTGCTGGTCGCCCAGGGCGAGGCCTACCTGGCCGGCGAGCTGTCCGTGCTCGACCCCTACCTGGTCAGCCCGGTGGTGTGGAGCTTCCGCGGCGGACGCCTCGAGCCCCGCGCCGTTCCGAGCCAGCTCTACGGCACCCAGATGGCCCGCGGGGCCTTCCTGCGCGCCCTGACCGCCGACCCGGCCAACCAGGCGGCCCTGGGCGGCCTGGCGCGCGCCGGCTCGAAGGCCGGGGTGATCGTGCAGGACCTGATCGCCGCCGGCGGCGACGAGAGCGCCCTGCAGCCCTTCGCCGAGGAAGGCTCCCTGCTGGCCGGTGCGGCCGGTCCGGGCGCCTTCAGCTCCGGGCTCGAGCGCGCCATGGCCAGCCGCGACTACGCCGGCGCCGTGGGCCTGCTGCGCCACTATGCGAGCACCGGCGTCAGCGCCAACCCGACCCTGGCGGGCGCCATCGACGACGGCCATCCCCAGGTGCGCGGCGAGGCCGCCCTGGCCCTGGCCGCCGTGGCCCTGCGCGGCGGCTCGGAAGTGCCCGCCCGCGCGATCGGGGTCCTGGGCGAGACCGCAGGTCGCGAGATCGTGCGCACCGCGGTGGTGATCGACCCGAACGGCCCGCGCGCCGAGGCCCTGGCGGCCAAGCTGCGCGGCGAGAACCTGGCGGTGGCGGTGTCGAGCCGCGCGGCCCAGGGCCTCCTGACGCTGCGCCAGCTGCCCGGCGTCGACTTGATCGTGCTGGCCGACGAGTTCCCCGACATGACCGCCGACCAGCTGCTCAAGGAAATCGGCGCGGACCTGCGCTCGGCCAGCGCCGCCCGGCTGATGCTGGCCGGGGACGCGGAAGCGGCGGGCGAGCTGTACGGCGAGCGGGTGGCGGCCGTGGCCGCCAGCATCGAAGAGCTGCCGGCCCTCGACGAAGTGCTCGGCGAAGGCATGAACCGCGACCGGGCCGAGGCCGATTCCCTGTCCCAGCGCGCGGCCCAGACCCTGGCCAACCTGGCCCAGCGCGGCCAGAACATCTCCGACGCGGTCGATGGCCTGGCGCGCACCCTCGCCAGCCGCCCCGAGCCGGTGGTGCTGCCGGCGGTGACCGCCCTGGCCACGGGCGGCACGGTGCAGCAGGTCCCGGCCCTGCTGGGCCTGCTGGCGGACGGCGAGCGCAGCGAAGGCCTGCGCGTGGCGGCGGCCGATGCCCTGGCGGCGATCTTCGCCCGCGGCCGGGTCGCCGGAGCGGAAGCGGTGGTGGCCCCCTTGCAGGAGCTGCTGCTCGGCGCCGACACCGCCCCGGCCCTGCGTCAGGCGGCGGCCCGCGCCATGGGCGCCCTGGAGCTCGATCCGGCCCTGCGCGCCGAGACGATCCGCCTCCTGGGCCAGCCCCTGGCTCAGGAGTGACAGGCTGAGAAGAAATCTGCTCGGGCTGCGCCCGAGCAGACATACCAGCCGGTGGATGCCTTTGGGCCGCCATCCGGCGGCCGCAGAGGCTGGGATCGACGCTGCGCGCCGATTGTTTCCCAGCCTCTGACAGGCTGAGCCGCAAGCGCCGCGGCCCCACCACAGCGGCCGCTCGCCCGCGCCACCGGCGCCGGCGGGCGGCCGCTGTGCGTTGCGGTCCGTGCTGCTGCGGTCGAACCCGCGCTCCGGCGGGTGTGAGGGACTTGTCCGGTCGGCTGCAGGCCCCGGGCCCCGTCCCCGGCGGCATTGCTGAACACAGGCGCTCTGCGTGGAAATTCGCGGGCGCAGCGTTATCCTGCTCGCCTCCGTGTGATCAGACGCGCTGCCCCGGCCGCGCCCTTGGTCGCGCGGCGAGAGGCCAGAGTAGCTCAACGGTAGAGCACTGCTTTCGTAAAGCAGGGGTTGTGGGTTCGAATCCCATCTCTGGCTCCAATCTCCCGGGGCTCGCCAAGAGTCTGAAGGGAGGCAGTCTTCACACCCGCCGCCACATGCGTCGGCTGCGCGAACCGTGCGCGGATAGGCTGAAAAAAAGCATCGACTCGGGCTGCGCCCGAGCAGTCAGACCAGCCTGTCAGCATGCCTATGGGCCGCCATCCGGCGGCCACAGAGGCTGGGATCGTCGCTGCGCGCCGATGTTTTTCCAGCCTTTGACAGCCCCGCGGGGGGGCATTATTCGGCGAATCGGCGAATCGGCGAATCGGCAAGTCTGCCAATCGGCGGTGCAGCCTATCGGCGAAGCAGCAGATCGGCGAAGCGCAGCTCCGGCGAGCGAGTCCCGCCGCGAACCCGCGGAGGGTTTGCGCCCGCGCCTGAGGACGCCGTGGAGTCCGAAGTGGAGGAGGGCCTTTCCGCGTGAGCCCCGCGTGAGACTTTTCGCGTGAGACTTTTCGCGTGAGACGTTTTGCGTGAGACGTTTTGCGTGAGACCTTTTGCGTGAGACCTTTTGCGTGAGACCTTTTGCGTGAGACCTTTTGCGTGAGACCTTTTGCGTGAGACCTTTTGCGTGGCCTGGGGTTTCGTCGGCGTCGGGCCCGCGCAGCTCGGGGACCGTTCGCCGGTTCGGCGCCGAGCCTCGAGCCAGCTCCGCTCGAGCGCGGTCCGCCCCGCGCGCTCAGCGGCTCGGCGGCGGTGCGGCGTCGACCCAGGCGGCCAGGGCTTCGGCCGCGTCCAGCATGAAGTGGGCGTCCGTGCCGCTGAGGGTCGCCGGCAGCTCGACGAAGCGGCGCTCGCGCACCGCGGGCAGGTCGGATAGGCGCGCTTCCGCCTGCAGGAAGGCGGCCGTGGCCGTTTCGCCGGCGGAACCCGTGCCGCGCGCCAGGATGAAGGCGTCCGGGGCGAGGCGCCGCAGCCCCTCGAGGTCGAGGCGCGCATGCCCGGGGAACTCGGCGCCGGCGTTGGTGGCGCCGATCAGCGTGCAGAGCAGGTCGAAGGTCGTGCCCGCGCCGGCCACCCAGCCGCCTTCGCCGCCGTTGCTGTAGTCGATCAAGCGCCAGGCGCGGCGGGCCGGCGCCCCCGCGGCGAGGCGCGCGCGGCGCAGGGCGAGCTGGTCGATCAGGGTTTCGGCCCGCGGGCTCGCGTCGCACAAACGCGCGAGCAGGCGCAGGTCCTGCTCGACGGCTTCGAAGCTCTCCGGGTTCGGCAGGCTCAGCACCGCGACGCCGGCGCGCTCGAGCTGCCAGCGCTGCTCGCTCGTCTGCCAGGCGCGCATCAGCACCAGGTCGGGGGCCAGGGACAGCACCGCTTCGGTGTCCAGCGTGTCCATCAGGCGCGACTCGTCGAGGGCGTAGCCCCGCTCGAGGGCCACCGAATAGGGGCGCGCCGAGCGCGGCAGCCCGACGATGCGCTCCGGCTCGACCAATTCGCTCAGCAGATCGAGCAGTCCGGCGTTGGTGGCCAGGATGCGCTGCGCCGGCCGCTCCAGCCGCGCGCGGCCGCCGTCGGGGGACAGCAGCTCGAGCGGGAAGCCGGGGCCGCTGAGCCGCAGGCCCGAGAGCACCTCCGAATCGCCCTGGGCGGCGCCCGCCGGGGCCGGCGGCGCGGCGGGTTTCGTGCAGGCGCCGAGCAGGCCGGCCGCCAGCAGC
>JBIKLM010000042.1:0-15040 GCA_044359835.1 Planctomycetota bacterium | reverse complement strand
CGTGGCTCTTGTCCTTGGACAGCCAGCGCAGCCAGAGTTTGAGCCGGTGGAGGTCGAGGGCGCGGTCGGTTTCGAGCACCAGCGCGTCGACGCCGCTGCCGTGGGCGGCCATGGCCGCGCCCGGAACCCAAGCGCCGAGCGGGGCCCCAGCGCCCTCGGCGCCCGGGCCGACCGCGGGGCGAAACACCGGCAGGGAAGCGGCCGGGGCCAGCAGGGCCGCCAGGTCGGTTTGGCCGCGATCGCAAAGGTGCAGGCTGGCCAGGGGGTTGCGGGCGGAGAGCCGCTCGAGCAGGCGCTGGCGCTCGGCGGGCGCCACCCCGGCGATGTGAGTCAGCGCCAGGCGGTCCGCGGAGCCCACCTGCTCGGCGGCTTCCGGATGCCGGGCCAGCTGGGCCTCGATCAGGCCCGCGTGGGCCAGGGTGATCACGCCGGCGGGCCAGAGCGCATCCAGCAGCTGGCCCTCGACCAGCAGGGTCTGCACGATCGGCCCGGGGCTGGCCAGCCCGGAGGTCTCGATCACGATGCGGTCGAAGGGCTGGCGCAGGAGGCGCCGCGAGCGCCGCTCGAGCAGCCCGAGCAGCGCCGGCACCAGGTCGCCGCGCAGCCGGCAGCACAGGCAGCCGTTGCTGAGCTCGATCAGCTCCTCGTCCGAGCGCACCACCAGGCGCGCATCGACGCCGACCTCGCCGAACTCGTTGATCAGCACGGCGAAGCGCCCGAGGCCCGGCTCGGCCAGCAGGCGATTGAGCAGGGTCGTCTTGCCGGCGCCCAGGAAACCGGTCAGCACCGTGACCGGCAGGCGCGTCTCCGGGGGGGCTGCTGCGCTCATCGGGGGGCTCGGAGCGGGGAGATCCGCCCGGAGCCCCGGGCGGGCCACGGGGGATCGGAACGGCCGCTCGCGCGGCTGGGTCGCGCCCGGGGCGAGCGCTCCTCTGCCTGTCAGGCCGAATAGATGCGCCGGCGCGCGCAGAGCTCGCCGACCTCGCCGCGGATGCGGGCCTGGCGGGCGCTGTCGGTCGGATGGCGCAGCACGTCGGCGATCCAATGCCCCAGGCGGCGGCTGTCCTCGCCGTCGAGGCCGCGGGTGGTCACCGCGGGGGTGCCCAGGCGGATGCCGGAGGTCTTGACCGGAGGCTGCTTGTCGAAGGGGATCAGGTTCTTGTTGCAGGTGATGTCGACGGCGTGCAGCAGGTTCTCGGCCACGTCGCCGGTCAGCCCCACGGAGCTGACGTCCACCAGCATCAGGTGGTTGTCGGTGCCGCCGGACACGACCCGCAGGCCGCGCTCCACCAGGGTCTCGGCCAGGATGCGGGCGTTTTCGACCACGCGCCGGGCGTAGACCTTGAAGCTGTCCTGCTGGGCCTCGCGGAAGCCGATCGCCTTGGCGGCGATGACGTGCATCAGCGGGCCGCCCTGGCCGCCCGGGAAAACCGCGCTGTTGACCCCCTTCTGGGTGGCCTCGTTCATCAGGATGAAGCCGCCGCGCGGGCCGCGCAGGGTCTTGTGGGTCGAGCTCGAGATCACGTCCGCGTGGCCCACCGGCGAGGGATGCACGCCGCCGGCGATCAGGCCGGCGATGTGGGCCATGTCGACCAGCAGCTTGGCGCCGACCTCGCGCGCGATCGCGGCGAAGGCCGGGAAGTCCAGGATCCGCGGGTAGGCCGATCCGCCGGCCACCAGGACCTTGGGGCGGTGCTTGAGGGCCAGCTCGCGCACCTGGTCCATGTCCAGGCGCTCGCTCTGCGGGTCCAGCCCGTAGTGGATGAAGTGATAGAAGATGCCGGAGGCGTTCTTCGGGTGGCCGTGGGACAGGTGTCCGCCATGGTCCAGGGACATGGCCAGGATCTCGTCGCCGGGCTGGGCCACGGCCATCAGGGCGCCGATGGTCGCCTGGGTGCCGCTGTGGGGCTGGACGTTGGCGTGCGGCGCACCGAACAGGGCCTGGCAGCGCTCGCGCGCGATGCGCTCCACCACGTCGACGTGCTCGCAGCCGCCGTAATAGCGCTTGCCCGGATAGCCTTCGGCGTACTTGTTGGTCAGCACCGTGCCCATGGCCGCGATCACCTCGGCCGAGGCATGGTTCTCGGAGGCGATCAGTTCGAGCTGGTGCTCCTGGCGGGCGCTCTCGGCGCGCACCGCGTTCCAGATGTCGTGGTCGGTCTCCAGGGCGCGGGGCGCGGCGGCGATGGTCTTGGTCATGGGAGCGCTTGCGGGGCAGGCAGTGTAGCCCCGGGCCCGCCCCGGTCGCTGCGAGCCCGGGCCCCCGGCGGTCCGCTTGGGAACGGTCCGAGGCTTCCCGGACGCCCGCCGGAGCTTGGACAGCGGGCGACTTCCACGGGCCCGAGCGCGGCACCAGCCCTCCGAGCGGTTCCCCCACCCCCTTCGGGCCAGGATTGCGGCCCTCCTTCGGCAGGAGAGCTCGGCAGCCGCGCGGAGGCGTCGGCGCGCAGCGACGATCCCAGCCTCTGCGGCCGCCGGATGGCGGCCCAAAGGCATGCTGACAGGCTGGTATGACTGCTCGGGCGCAGCCCGAGTCGTCTTTTTTTCAGCCTGTCAACCCGTCAACCCTGCTTGGCCGGCGTGCTGGGCTCCGCGCCGCCGCCGCCCTGATCCGCGTCGCCTTCGTAGAGCGGGTGCAGGTGCTGCATGTCTTCCGGCAGGTCCCCGGGGCTCTTGGCGTGCTTGATGTTCTTGAGCTTGTCCATCATCGGACCCGGCTTCCAGTCGTCGATCTGGATCGTGGGCAGCTCCTTCATGTCCGCCTTGGTCAGGCGCTTCAGGTTGGGAGCGTAGACCGCGCGGTGGATCGCGCGCAGGTACTTCTTGTTGCCCTTGCCGTCCAGACCCTGGTAAATCTTGGTGTCCTGGAAGTAGATATCGCCGGTGGTGTCGGCGTGGGGCATGACCAGCACATCGTCCGCCAGGTGGCCCCAGCGCTCCTGGTTGTACTGGTCCGCCTCGCCAGATTCCGCGGGCATGGAGCGCAGCTGGGCCTGAAAGCTCTTGTTGACCACGGGGGCGCGGGGCTCGGGCACGGAGGCCAGGGAATCGCTGGCGGGCCCTTTGGCCCGCAGCAGGAAGGCCAGCCCCACCCCGACCGCCAGGGAGAGCACGCCGAGGGCCAGGATCCGCTGCTGGGAGTTCATCGCCATGGGGGGAGGATCGGTTGCTCAAACATGCCCCGGCGGACGCGGGGCGGCGGAGGTTGGTTCCGAAGCGAGCGGTCAAACCCGGCGCGGGACCGTCCCCGGGGGGACCGCTAGAGGGAAGAATGGCATCCTACGGGGCCCGAGGGGGCCCGTTGGAGCCCCGACCCAGACCCCAGGCCTCCCGATGCGACCCCGAGCCCCGTCCGCCGGCCTGACCCTCAGCGCCCTGGCCCTCAGCGCCCTGATCTTGGCGGGCTGCGGCCCGGCCGCGCCGCCCCCCAACGGGCTGGTGGTCCTGCCCGGATCGACCCCCGGGGCGCCCCCGGGCCAGGCGCCCGTGGAGCGGCCCTACTTCCACGATTTCGGCACCGTGGCGCTGGGCTCGCGGGTCGAGCACGACTTCCTGCTGGTCAACACGGACCCCGAACCGGTGACTCTCAAGCGCTTGGTGCCGAGCTGCGATTGCACCGTGCCGAGCGTCGAGATCTTCGACCGGCGCGGCCGCTCCCTGGGGCTCGGCGATTTCACCCGCGCGGAGGGCATCGCGGTCGTGCCCCCCGGGGGCCGGCTGCGCATCGGCCTGCGGGTCGAGACCCACGCCGTGCAGGTCACCAACGCGGACAAGCTGGTCCAGGTGCGCCTGCACAGCGACTCCAAGACCAACCCCTGGGTGACCCTGGAAGCCCACCTGATCGTGGCCCAGGCGCTCCTGGCGACCCCGGCGCGCCTTGAATTGGGGGTGGTGCCGCGCTCCGCCGGGGCCGTGCGCGAGGTCACCGTGCGCATCAACCAGACGCTGCCCGACGGCAGCCGGCCTGACCTCGGCCTCACCGGGGTGGTCCTCGCCGCGGCCCCGCTCTCGGCCCAGGTCTCCCCCCATCCGGCGCTGCCGGGGGAGGCCTGGCTGGTGCTGGTCGACCTGCCCGCGGGGCTGCCCCTAGGCCCGATCCAAGCCGAGGTCCAGCTGGCCACAGCCGACGCCGCCGGCCAGCCCGGCGCGCCCCTGAAGATCCCGGTGCTGGCGCAGGTTGGGCCGGACTTCGCGGCGGACCCGCCGCGGGCCTTTTTGGCGCCCCAGGCCGATGGGGCTTCCGGCAGCGCCCGTCTGACGCTGCTGTCGCGGCTGCCGAACACCCCCTTCCGCATCGAGCGCTACGAGGTCCAGGCGGTCGTGCCCGGGGACGTGGCCCTCGAAGCGCAGCCCGTCGGGCCCCTCGACGAGCAGGGCCGCGCCCAGAGCTGGCAGCTTTCGCTGCTGGCCCGCTGGGAGTCGGGGGCTCGCGCTCCGGCGGGAACCTTGACCGTGATCCTGGACGGGCCGCAGCCCGCCCAGGTAGAGATCCCCTATGAGCTCCAGCGCACGACGCCCTGAGACCCGTCCCCCGGGCAACGCTGGCCTCGGGAGGCCTGTTCGAACGGATCGGAGTTCGAGGTCCCGCGCCCGCGCAGCGGCCGGCGCCCTGCCCCTGGCCATGTGCCTGCCCGCGGCGCTGCTTTCGGCCTGCGGCGCGCCCGAGGCGCCGCGCAGCGTGGTGCTGATCTCGCTCGACACCCTGCGCGCGGACGCGGGCCTGTTCGAAGACCGCGAAGTGGCGCCCGAGCTCTATGCCTTGGCCCAGCGCGGGCTGTATTTCACGCAGGCCAGCTCCGGCACCTCCTGGACGCTGCCCTCCCACGCCCAGATGTTCACCGGCCAGGCGCCGGCCCTGCACGGCACCGAGGACGACAACCTGCGCATCGACGCCTCGACGCCCACGCTGCCCGAGCGCTTCTCGGACGCCGGCTGGCGCACCTTCGGCTGCTTCACCGGCTGGTACCTGCTCGGGGACTTCGGTTTCTCGCGCGGTTTCGAGATGTACGAGAACGTGATGCCGCTCGGCCGCGAGCTCGAGCAGCGCTGGCGCGACGAGCTGTCCCAGGACCGCGGCGCGCGGGCCTTGACCACCTGGCAGGCGGCCGACCTGCAGTCCCATCGCGCGATCACCTCCCCGAACGTGGCGGACTTCGCGAGCAACGCCATCCGCGAAGCCGGCGACGCGCCACTGTTCCTGTTCCTGCATCTGTTCGATCCGCACTACGACTACGTCCCGCCGCCGCCCTTCGACACGCGCTTCGACCCGGACTACGCCGGCGACATCGACGGCAAGGACTTCTATGTGAACCCGCGCATCTGGAAGGACGGCGTGCGGACGGTCTCCGAGCGCGATCTCGAGCACATCCGCGCGCTGTATCTGGGCGAGATCGCCTGGACCGACGAGCACCTCGGGCGCGTGCTCGACCAGCTCGAGGCCGCGGGTCGCACGCCGGGAACCAGCCTGGCGGTCGTGGCCGACCACGGCGAGGAGTTCTTCGAACACGGGCGCGTGGGCCATCGCCACACGCTCTACGACGAGGCGATCCGCATCCCGTTCCTGCTGGTGCCCTCCCCAGCGCTGGACCTGGCCCAGCGCGGTCGGAGCGAGCTGGCGGTCGGCCTGAGCGACCTGGCCCCCAGCCTGCTCGAATTGGCCGGGCTGCCGGCCCTGCCCCAGGCCTCCGGGCGATCGCTGGTGCCGCTGCTGCGCGGCGAAACGCTGCCCGCGGTCCCGCAGATCGGCTCGGTGCGCTTCCGGCCCATCGTGGCCAAGCAGGGCGGGCGCAACGTGGCCCGCCACCTGATCAAGGAGAGCCTGCGCACGCCAGAGCACAAGCTGATCCGCGAAACCTGGGTCAAGGACGGCAAACGCCGGCTCGAGGCCGTGGAGTGGTACGACCTGCTCTCGGATCCTGGCGAGCAGCAGCCCATCCGGGACCTCGCCGATCCGCGCCTGCGCAGCGCCTGGGAGCAGCTCGAAACCGAGCTGGCGCGCCATCGCGACCTGCACGGGGCCGCGCCGCACTCCAGCGAGGAGCAGCGCCACAGCCGCGCGGCCGAGCTGTTCGGCTCGCAGCTGGCGCTGCTCGGCTACCTGCCCGAGGACAGCAAGCAGCCCGACCCGGAGGGCGACGGCGGCGAGGCCCCCGCACCGGCCCCGGAGGAGCCGGCCGACGAAGCCATGTCCCTCGAGGTCCTGCGCCTGCCCTGGGGCATCGCACCGGCCCCGGCCTGGTCCCTCGAAGAAGCCGCCGCCAGCCGGCGTTGATCGTCCGCTGCGGCGCTTGCAGCCCCTGAGGTCGCCGCATGGCGGCCCAAAGGCATGCTGACGGGCTGGTGTGGCGGCTCGGGCGCAGCCCGAGGCGATTTTTCTTGTCAGGCGGTCAGCGCACGCGGGCGAAGCGCAGCTTGCCGACCTGGATCAAGATCGGCGCGCTGGGGCGTTGCACACGCTGGTTGGGATCCTTCTGCACCTGGCCTTCGATCTTGACCCCGCCCTGCACGATCAAGCGGCGGGCATCCGAGGAGCTGCCCGCCAGGCCCAGCTCGCGCAGCAGGATCGCCAGGGGCAGGCCCTCGGCGGGCCAGTCGCCCCCGTAGGTCAGCTCGGCGATCTCGCTGGGCAGCTCCTTCTGCCGGAACTGTCGATCGAAGGCCTCCAAGGCCAAATGACCGGCTTCCGCGCCGTGCAGGCTGGCCACCACCTCGCGCGCCAGGCGCGCCTTGGCCTCGCGCGGGTGTCCGCTGAGGAGGCTCCGGATCTCCTCGGGAGCAAGCTCGGTCAGCAGCAGGAACCAGTCGGCAAGCACGCTGTCCGGCTGGGCCATGACCTTGCCGAACAGGTCCCCCGGCTCGGCCGTCAGCGGGATGGCGTTGCCGTAGGACTTGCTCATCTTGCGCCCGTCTGCGCCGTTGATCAGCGGCGTGGTCAGGCAGATCTGCGGGCGCTGGCCCTCCTGCTCCTGGAATTGGCGACCGACCAGCAGGTTGTAGAGCTGGTCCGTGCCGCCGAACTCCACATCGGCGCGGACCTCCACCGAATCCCAACCTTGCAGCAGCGGATACAAGAACTCGTGGATGCCGATCGGCTCGCCGGCGGCCATGCGTTTCTCGAACGTGTCGCGCTCGAGCATGCGCGCCACGGTCATGCGTCCGGTCAGCTTGAGCAGGGCGCTGAAGTCGAAGCGGTCGAACCACTCCGAGTTGCGGCGCACCTCGGTGCGCTGCATGTCGAGCACCCGGGCCACCTGGTCCACGTAGGTGACCAGGTTCGATTCGACCTCTTCGCGCGACAGCTGCGGGCGCAATTTGTTGCGCCCGGAGGGGTCGCCGACCATGGCGGTGGCATCCCCCACGATGATCACCACCTGATGTCCCAGGCGCTGCAGTTGGCGCAGCTTGAACAGCGGGATGGCGTGCCCGAGGTGCAGGTCGGGCGAGCTCGGGTCCATCCCGAACTTGATCCTGAGGGGCCGCGCGCTGCGTTCGGACTCCGCCAAGCGTTGCTCCAGCTCGCGGAGTTCGATCAGGTCCACCGCGCCGCGGCGGAAGGCGGCCAGGCTGGCGGCTTGGGGGGGCGCGGACGTCACGGGCGATGCAGGGCTGGAGGCCGAAGGGCTCGGCAGCTTAGCCCGCCGCCGGCTGGCGCCGCTGCTTGGGCCAGGTGCTTCGTTCCGCGGGGAGATGCCGCGGCCCGCTCCAAGGCGCCTCCGGCCGCCCGGTCCGACCGCCCCCACCAGGCCTTCCCGGACGGGCCGCTTGGGCGGAACGGTGCAGGGCTGCCGGTCGCCGGCGGGCCCGGGAGGGCGGCGATCAGCCCGGCTTCTGCTCCGCCGGCAGCAGCAGGCCCGGCTCGGGCTCGCGAGCCTGGGGCTCGGCGGCAGCCCGTTCGCCAGCGGCGATGAATTCGGCCACCAGGCTGCGCCAGCGCATCGGGGAAGGCACTTCGTCTTCGACGCCGCCCAGCCAGCGCAGCAGGGGCGTGATCTTCAAGAGCTGCGGATCGCTGAGGCCCTGGGCGAAGCGGCACAGGCCCAGCAAGGCCGCATCCCGGCGGGCGGGTGCGATGCGCACGGTGCGCTCGAGGAGCGCCGGCAAGACGTCCTCGCTGGGACGCTCGAGCAGTCCCGGGCGCGCCAGCAGGTCGAGCAGGGGCCGCTCGTCCAGGGCCTGCTTGGGCAGCTCGCCGAACAGCAGCGTGCGCTCGCTGGATTTGACTTTGAGGTCGCGCAGGGGCAGCGACCGCTCCCCCTGCCGCGCGACCCCGTCCAGGGTCGAGAGGGCCAGGCGCTCTTGGATCGCCAGGGCGCCGGCGAATTGGATCGGGTAGCGGGCCAGGACCAGCTCGACCCGCTCGCCGGCGGGGATCTCCAGGCGCAGGGCCTGCTCGGTCTGCACCTGGTCGGCGTCGATGAATTCCTGGCCGGTCGGGCTGATGGCCCGATGGGAGCGGATCAGCAGACCCGGTGGAAGGTCCAGGTTCACGGGCTCCGCGAGCCCATGGCTGGCCAGCAGCAGCGCTTCGCGCTCCTGGCCCTCGCTGGAGATCGGTCGGCTGACCACCTCCAGGGCCAGGGAGTCCTGCAGCTCGCGCCCGTCGATCACCAGTTCGACCCGCTCGACCGCCGCGCGCTCCGTGGAGCCCAGGGGCTGGGTCTTCAGCTGGCTCAGCAGATGCTTGGCCAGGGGGCGATTGTCGCTGGCCAGGGCTTCGTCGAGGGCCGAGAACAGCGGCACCAGCTTTGGATCGATCGGGCGATTCGGAGAAGCGCTGCCCGCGGCCAGATCGGGGCTGGCGGCAGGTGCATCGGGCGTGGTCGAAGCCGGGTTCGATCGGCAAGCGAGCAGCCCGGCGGGCAGGGCCAGGAGAACCAGGAGCGGCCAGAGGGGTGAAGCCGGGGCGGGGGGGGGCATGGCGCCGCAGACTATCCGGAGGGCCCCGGGCGGTTTCCAGTCCCGCGCGAGAACCACCCGGGTACCGGCGGATCAGGGACCTCGCTGGGAATCCGAACCTCCGGCGCTGCGGCTCGGACCAGCGCTGGAGGAGGACCCGTTGGTTCTCGCCGGCTGCAGGCTCGCCTCGCCGCCGCGCTTTCCACCGCCTCGCCCCGCTCCCCTTCAGCGGAAGGCGCCGGACACCCCCTCGATTCCGAGCGGCACCCATCCCCATCCCCAGCCCCGGCCTGTCGGGCTCGGGGAGGGAGACCCGTCAGTTTTCTGCGGCCTGGGCGGAGCCCAGGCCGCAGAAACGCTGCGAACAGGCGACCTCGGTCCACAGACCTCGGTCAGCAGACCGCGATCAGCGGCCTTCGACCACTTCGTCGTCTTCGATCGGCGGCTGATCGAGGCGCAGGGCCTTGCGGTTGGCTTCGAGGTTCTTGTTCTCCTCGAAGTCCGAGTGCACGAACGACAGGCCGATCTTGCGCTCTTCGATGTCGACGCGGATCACGCGCACCTCGATCTTCATGCCCGGTTGCACGACTTCTTCGGGGCTGCCGATCTTGGTGTCGGACAGCTCGGAGATGTGCAGCAGGCCCTCGAGATCGTTCTCGAGCTTCACGAAGACGCCGAAGTTGGTGATCTTGGTGACGAAGCCCGAGAGCAGGTCCCCGACGTGGTAGTTGTTGGGGATGTCGTCGATCCAGGGGTCGGTGCTGAGCTGCTTGAGGCCCAGGGCGATGCGCTTCTTCTGCGTATCGACCGAGAGCACCACGCACTGCAGGCGATCGCCCTTGCGCACGACTTCCGAGGGGTGGCTGACCTTCTTGGTCCAGCTCATGTCGGAGACGTGCAGGAGGCCGTCGATGCCCTCTTCGATCTCGACGAAGGCGCCGTAGCTGGTCAGGTTGCGGACCACGCCCTCGATGACCGTGCCCGGGGGGTACTTGGACGCGGCCAGGTCCCAGGGGTTGGTCTCGGCCTGCTTCATGCCGAGCGAGATCTCCTGCTTCTCCTTGTCGATCTCGAGCACGACCACCTCGACCTTGTCGCCGGACTTGACCAGCTCCGAGGGGTGGTTGATGCGCCGGGTCCAGGACATCTCGGAGATGTGCACCAGGCCCTCGACGCCGTCCTCGAGCTTGACGAAGGCGCCGTAGGACATGAGGTTGACGACCTCGCCGACGTGCTTGGAGCCGACCGGGTAGCGGCCTTCGATGCCCTCCCAGGGGCTTTGTTGCTTCTGCTTGAGGCCCAGGGCGATGCGCTCGCGCTCGAAGTCGACGCGCAGCACCTTGACCTCGATCTCCTGGCCGATCTGGACCATCTGCGTGGGATGGCTGATGCGGCCCCAGGACATGTCGGTGATGTGCAGCAGGCCGTCGATGCCGCCCAGGTCGACGAACACGCCGAACTCGGCGATGTTCTTGACCACGCCCATGCGGACCTGGCCGTCCTGGATGTCCTTGAGCAGGGTCTCCTTCTGCTTCTGGCGCTCTTCCTCGAGCAGCTTGCGCCGGGAGATGACCACGTTCATGCGCTCCGCATCGATCTTGATGATGCGCGCGCGGATCGGTTCGCCCAGGAAGTCGTTGATGTCGTGGGTCCGGCGCAGGTTGACCTGGCTGGCCGGCAGGAACACCTGCACGCCCTCCACGTCGACCAGCAGGCCGCCCTTGATCTTGCGCTGCACCACGCCGTGGACCTCGTCGCCTTCCTTGTGGTTCAGCATCAAGGCCTCCCAGGCGCGCTGGCGATCCGCGCGGCGCTTGGAGAGGTTGGCGGTGTCGTCCTCGTTGAGGCCGGCGTAATAGACCATGAAGGTCTGGCCCGCCACCGGCAGGGTCTCACCGAACTCGGACAGCGGGATGTTGCCCTCGGCCTTGCTGCCGATGTCCATCACCACCTGGCCGGTGCGTTCATCGACGGATTCGACGCGCGCCTCCACGATCGTTTCGGGCACGAGCTCCTTCACGGAGCGTCCCAGGGCGGCGGTCAGATCGGCTTCGTCGATCGTGCCGAACATCTGGGAGATCTGACTGGCGAGTTCGGTCGGATCGAGCTCGAACTGCTTGATGCGACGGGAGGCGATGGACATGAACTGAGGGTCTAGGGGACGGGGAAACGACCGGAGGGACGCCGGCCCTGGGGCTGGCGCCGCCGCCCGACGTGGGCCGGCGAGCCGCGCAGTTTGACGAGGGCCCCCGGCGGAGGCCAGGGGGCGCCTGGAATTCCCCTCGCTCCCCCCGCCCCTGGCGGCCCAAGGCGAGTCCCTCAGCCAAGCCGGAATCGGGCCGAACCGGCGCCAGGGCGATCGAGCGCCCCCCCCCGCCAAGGACCAAGGCCCGGTGGCCCGGCCCGCCAGCCCGGTCCTCAGCCCGGTCCTCAGCCCGGTCCTCAGCCCGGTCCTCAGCCCGGTCCTCAGCCCGGTCCTCAGCCCGGTCCTCAGCCCGGTCCTCAGCCCGGTCCTCAGCCCGCGGGCAGGGCCTCGCCCGAGGACTCTGCCGCCAGGGGCGCGGCCGCCAGGCGCGCCACCTCTTGGCGCAGCCCCTCGAGGTCCCCGGAGTCCGAGGGGCGGGGCGCACCCACCGAGGCTTCGATGCGGCGGGGGCGCGGCAGGCGCTGGCCCCGCGGCCAGGCCCCGTGGGAGCCGCGGATCCCGATCGGCACCAGGGGCACTCCGGCGCGCCGCGCCGCCACCAGGGCCCCGCCGCGGAACGGGCCCACGCTGCCGTCCCGGGTGCGCGTGCCCTCCGGAAAAATGGCGACCAGCTCGCCGCGGGCCAGGGCGGCCTCGATGGTTTTGAGGGCCGCCTTGTCGGCGACCCCGCGCTGGATCAGGATCGCCCCGCAGCGGCGCATGATCAGCGCCAACAGGGGCTGCTGCCCGAGGGTGTGGCGAGCCACGAAGCGCACCGGGCGCCACAGGCTGGAGCCGATCAGGGGGATGTCGAGCCAGGACTGGTGGTTGGCGCAGAGCAGGGCGCCGCCCCGGCGCGGCAGGCCTTCGAAGCCGCGGCGGCGCGGCCGGAAGCCGATCCACAGCGCCAGCCAGGTCAGCACCCATAACACCCGATAGACCAGGCCCGCGGGCTCGGGGCCGCGGGAGGCGGAACCTTCGGCCGCGGGCGCTGCTCGGGCCGGCCGGCCCGCGGCCGGAGCGGAGTCCGGCGGGCCGCTCACGCGGAACGCTCCGGATTGCCGCAGGGATTGGCGCGCGGCCCGAGCTGCGGCCGGCGCGCCTGGACCAGGGCCACGATGCGCGTGGCCACCGCATCCGCATCCGGCGTGTCGGCTTCGATGCGCACCGCGTCGTGGGCCTCGGTCAGCGGAGAGACCGGCCGCTGGCGGTCCTTGAGATCGCGCTCGAGGATGCGCGCCAGGATCTCGCCCTCGCGCTCCGGGCTGCCCAGCTGCTGGGCGCGGCGCCGCGCGCGGACTTCCGGGCTGGCGTGCAGATAGAACTTGAACTCCGCATCCGGGAAGACCGTGGTGGTCGTGTCGCGCCCCTCGGCCACCGCCCCGCGCCAGCGCCGGGCCAGCTCGCGTTGGCGCTCGACCACCCGCTGGCGCAGGCCGGGATGCATCGAGACGTCGCTGACCGCCGCTTCGACGTCCGGACGGCGGATCATGGGCTCGCCCGGGCGTCCGTCGATGCGGATGCGGCCCTTGTCGTCGAAATCGAGCTCGATTTCGGCGGCCAGGGCTTCGAGACGCGGCCGATCGTCTGCGCGGATGCCGCGCTCGAGGGCCACGAAGGTCAGCGCCCGGTACATGGCGCCGGTGTCCAGGAAGCACAGCCCCAGGCGACCGGCCACCAGCCGCGCCACGGTGCTCTTGCCGGCTCCCGCCGGACCGTCGATGGCCACGATGGTCAGCTCGCTCTGCATGGGCTTGGGCAGGATACGCGATCGCCGGCTTTCAGCCGCGGCCCGGGTAGCCGCTGGCCTCTGGCTCGAAGCCCCGCGGGGTGCGCCGGAGCAGGTCCCTTGGGCCCCCCAGCGCATCGACCACCCACCAGGTGCAGCCGGGCGCCAGCTCCTCCCGGCGGAAGCGGTGGGCGTGGCCGCAGACCAGCGCGGCGGCGCCGGCGGACTGGCACAGATACAGGGCCGCCGCGGCCTGCTGCTCGGCCAGGGGCGCCGGCTTGTGGGCCAGGGCCGTGCGCGAGGCGCCGCGCAGCCGCTTGGCCACCGCCCGGCCGAACCAGCCCGGGGCCTGCTCGGAGACCCACAGTAGGGCCGGCGAGCGCAGCACGCGCTTGAGCCGCTGGTAGCCGATGTCGCGGCTGCAGAGCTCGTCGCCGTGCAGCACCAGGCACAGGCTGCCGTCGGGGAAACGCGCCCGGAACCCGGCCGGATGGACCCGCATCCCGGCCAGGGCGGCAAAGCGCTGGCCGCACAGGAAGTCGCGGTTGCCGACCACCAGGTCCAGGCCGACGCCGCGCTGGCTGGCGCCGCGCAGGGCGCGCAGGGCGCGCTGGCCGGCGGGGAAACGCTCGTGGGCCGCGCCGACCCAGTATTCGAACAGGTCCCCGAGGAAGACCCAGCGCTCGCCGGGCTGCCGCGCCGCCCAGAAGCCCTCGAAATCGAGCAGCGCGGCCGGATCGTCCAGATCGAGGTGCAGATCGCCGACGAAGGCGGTGCCCTCGGGCAGCGGCAGCTCCGGCCGAGCGAGCCGGGCGGCCGCGGTCACGGCCCAGTCCGCGGAGGCTCCGGACGCGAAGGGCGGCAGCGGCGCCGACACGTCACTCCTCCTCGCCGCCGCTGGACAGCCCGTGTTCCTTGATCTTCTCCCAGAGCACCTTGCGCGAGATGCCCAGCAGCTCGGCCGTCTGGCTGCGATGCCCGCCGGTCTGCTCGAGGGCCTTGGCGATGTGCGCCGACTCGGCCAGGCGCAACACCTCGCGCAGCGGCGGCAGGGGCTCGGCCACCTCGGTCGCCCCGCGCCAGCGCGGATCGATGGGCAGCAGGTCCTCCCGGCGCAGCTCGCGCGCGGAACCGCGCAGGGCCAGGGCGCGCTGGATGGCGTTTTCGAGCTCGCGCACGTTGCCCGGCCAGGGGTAGCGCTCCATGGCCTCCAAGGTGCCGCGCGGGATCGTCGGCAGGGCTTCCCCGGGCCGCTGGGGTACGAAGTGACGCTCGATCAAGGCGGCCGCCAGCAGCGGCACGTCCCCGGTCCGGTCGCGCAGCGGGGGCAGCTTCAGCGGCACCACCTGGATCCGGTAGAAAAGGTCCTCGCGGAAGCGTCCGGCGCGCACTTCCTCGCGCAGCGGGGCCTTGGTGGCCGCCACGACGCGGATGTCGACGCTGTGGGTCTTCTCGCCGCCGACGCGCTCGAAGCGCCGCTCCTGCAGCACGCGCAGCAGCTTGACCTGCACGGTCTTGGGCAGGTCGTCGATGTCATCGAGGAACAGGGTGCCGCCGTTGGCCAGCTCGAAGCGGCCGCGCTTCTCGCGGTGCGCGTCGGTGAATGCGCCCTTTTCGTGCCCGAACAGCTCCGCCTCCAGCAGGCTTTCGGGCAGGGCCGCGCAGGAGAGCGCCACGAAGGGGGCCTGGGCGCGGGCCGAGAGCGCATGCAGCGCCAGGGCCGCGCGCTCCTTGCCGGTGCCGCTCTCGCCCTCGATCAAGACCGTGGCGTCGCTGCCCGCCACCGTGCGCAGGCGCTCGAACACGGCGCGCATCGCCGGCGAACGCCCGACCATGCCCTCGATGCCCTTGTAGCGGGCCAGTTCGTTGCGCAGGCGCCGATTCTCGAGGGCCTCCCGGCGTCCCAGGCCGAAGCGCTCGACCAGTTTGACCAGGGCCTCGTCGTCGAACGGTTTTTGGACGTAGTAGGCCGCGCCTTTGCCCATGGCCTCGACGGCCGCGGCGATCGTGCCGTGGCCCGTGATCAGGATCACCGGCCGGCTCGCGTCCAGGGCCAAGCTGCGCTCGAGCACGGCGCCCCCGCCGGCGCCGGGCATGCGCACATCGCTGATCACCACGTCGGGCACCGGCTCGGCGGCGTCCAAGGCCGCCAGGGCGGCGTCGGTGTGTTCCGCCAGCACCAACCGGTAGCCGGCATCGGACAGGGCATCCCCGAGGGTCATCCGGATGGT
>JBIKLM010000041.1:0-15067 GCA_044359835.1 Planctomycetota bacterium | reverse complement strand
GCCTGCCCCAGCCTCTGGACCTCCGCTACCAGGGCCCGCAGGCCATCCCGGCTCCCTGGACTTTCGCCAAGGGGGCTGAGCTGGGCTACTTCGAACACGGCTCCACCCTGCTCGTCTTCGCCACCGGTCCCTACCGGTTCGCTCCCCAGCTGGAAGAAGGCCGACGCATCCGCGTGGGCGAGCCCCTCCTCCAAGTCACGACCCCCTGACATCCAGCCATGCGCGCTCCCCTCCAAACCGGCCACGGACTCACCTTCCTGCAGGAGCTGCACCTGCAGCGCTGGGACGACCACCGCTTCTACCACCACAGCCGCATCAACCAGGCCCTGCACCTGGTCAGCGCTCTGTCGTTCCTGGCCGCCTACGTGGCCCTGTTCATCGATCCGGTGATTTCGGTTTTCCTGGGCTGGATCGTCTCCATGACCACGCGCCAAGCGGGCCACTTCTTCTTCGAGCCCAAGGGGTTCGACAGCGTCAATCAGGCCACCCACGAGCACAAGGAAGCCATCAAGGTCGGCTACAACCTGTCCCGCAAGGTGGTCCTGCTGAGCATCTGGGCCCTGGCGCCGGTGGCGCTCTGGATCCGGCCGACGCTGTTCGGGCTGTTCAACGCCCCGGAGACCACCTGGCAGTTCCTGCACAACGTGGCGATTTCCTGGTTGGTCATCGGAGTGGCCGCGGTTGCCATCCGCACGGGCTATCTGGCGGCGACCCGCACGCCCCAAACGGGCCTGGTGTGGGCCACCAAGATCCTGACCGACCCGTTCCACGACGTGTGGCTGTACTGGCGCGCGCCGCTCTACCTCCTGCGCGGCGAATGGATCGATCCCATGGATGATGTGCAGCGCAGTCAAAGCGCGACGACCGAAGCGTCGACGGCCTGAGCAAGAATCCGGCCGGTGCCGAGCACAGCGCCGCCCCTCGAGCTGGAGGGGCGGCCGGCGCGGGGTTTCTCTAAGGCCGGCGGCTGAAGTCGTTCCCGGCGTCGAGCGGACCGGGGGCGGCGCTCCCGCTCAGTCTTTCTGGCTGAGGACCGGCTCCTCGAGCTCTGCCGCGGAGATAGGCTTGCCGGCCGGTTCCTCCCGGACCGCGATCGGCGCGGGCAGGACCGGGTTCCAGTCGACAGCGCCCGCGGGCTTGGCAGACGCTGCACTTTGCAGGACCGCCTCTGGCTCGACCGGATTGCGGCCGCCCTGGATGCGACTCCAAACCGCTGCGGCCATTTCGCGCATTTGGATGCGGCGCAGGGTCTTGGCCGTGACCACCCCGGCGCCCCACCACCAGCCGGCGTCCCGCATGTCCTGGGCTGCGGCCAGGAAGCGCGCTTCGATTTCGCTGAAGTCCTGTTCGGAGACGTGCAGGGGGAACAGGATCCGGCCTGTCCCGATCCAGTTGAGCGCGAGGCCCCGGCGCCGCAGGTAGTACTGGAACATCCAGTGGTAGCGACTGGGGCGATCGTACTGCACCAGCCAGATGGTCTCCCAGGCGGCGATGCGCACAGGAACGCCCAAACCCACCAGCGAGCGGTTCAAACGCTCCACTCGCTCGGCCCACACGCCGCGGGCTTGGGCGTAGTGGGCGCGCACCGCGGGCTCCTCCAACTGGCGCAGGAACACATTCATGGCCGCCATCACGTAGGGATGGGAGTTGAACGTGCCGCGGGCGAAGCAGATGTCCGCGGGCCGATCCTGGCGGTAGCGCATCATCCAGCGGCGCGAGCCGCAGACCACGCCGATCGGGTAGCCGCCGCCCAAGGACTTGCCATAGGTGACGAGGTCCGC
The DNA here is from genome assembly GCA_044359835.1 of Planctomycetota bacterium. Classification (GTDB taxonomy): domain Bacteria; phylum Planctomycetota; class UBA1135; order UBA1135; genus JBIKLM01. The sequence goes on along the minus strand of JBIKLM010000041.1, from coordinate 13,286 downwards.
ACGGATGCCGAAATACTCCTGGGTGCCCCCGGGAGCGAAGCGGAAGCCCAGGAACACGTCGTCCAAGATCAGGGCGATGCCGCGCTCGGTGCAGACCTGGCGCAGGCGCTGCAGCCACTCGCGGTACGCCGCCTGTTCGCTGCCCTTCGGCTGGCGCTGGGCGAGCAGGGTGCCGTCGCTGGGCGCGGCGGCATTGGGGTGCATGGACTGGATCGGATTGATCAGCACGCAGGCGATGTCCGTGCGCTTGCGCAGCACCCGCAGGGCCGCCTCGCTCATGTCGTTGAGCGTGTACACGTCCCTGGCCGGCAGCGGGTTGCCCGGCCCGGCCTGCACGCCGTCCCACCAGCCGTGGTAGGCGCCGCAGAAGCGCACCACCATTCGCCGGCGGGTGTGGTAGCGCGCCAGCCGCACCGCCTGCATGACCGCCTCGGTGCCGGACATGTGGAAGGTGGTCTGATCCAGGCCGCTCAGCTCCTTGAGGCGCCGGAGGTTGTCCAGGACGATGGGATGGTAGGCGCCCAGCAGCGGGCCGAGCTCCCCGGCGATGGCGTGGGATTCGGCGATAGCGCGCTTGTAGAAGGAGTACCCGAGCACGTTGACCCCGTAGGAGCCACCCAGGTCGAAGTAGGTGTTTCCATCGGCGTCCGTGATGCGCAGGCCGTCGCTCTTCGCATAGACGGAAGCGACCGGCAGGCCCGCCTGCACGCCCTTGCGAAAGGCGAACGGCACGCGGTAGGCGTTGACGAACTCGAGGTCCGCCGCCATGGTCTGGATTTCCCGCGATAGCGCCAACGAGCGGGGCGCTTTGTGCTGGAAATGGCCGGAGAGTTCGGCGAAGGCGCGCTTTCTCTGCTCCGCGACCTCCGCAGGCGCTCCGTCGGCAGCGAAAAAGCGCTCGCCGTCCAGCTCGTAGTAGGGCACCCAGCGGGAGACCCGCAGGGCCATGCGGGCGTGGCCGCGCAGGGAGGGGTGCTTGGCCCGCGAGAGTTCCAGTCGGCGCCAACCGGCGCGGGCCGCGAGTGCTCCCGCGCACGCGCCCAGGATCCACCAGGTGCTCATGGATTCAGCGCCCCCACTTTGAGACCGCCCTGTGCGCTAACCGCGGCACGCCGCGGAAGCAGCTCCAGATCCAGCTCCAGCGGGTAATCGGCGATCAGCTCCGGCGGCTCGGCTGCGGCCTGCTCCTCGACGGGCTCCACCCCTTTCCTGCGCTGGGATCGGCGCCGGTACTCGTCCGACTCCAGGATGGCCGAGAAGGGCCGGTCCACCCGCCTGGCTTCGACGAATTCGCGGGCCGCCAAGCCCATCTCGCGCCGCAGGCCATCGTCCATGAGCGCCACCATGGCTTCGTAGAGCGCTTCGACGTCGCGCCCCGGGATGCGCAGGCCGGTCCGTCCGTGCTGCATCAGCTCCTGGGGACCGCCGCAGTCGGAGACCACCACGGGCAGGCCGCTGGCTTGGGCTTCGAGCGGCGCGTTGCCCCAGGTGTCGGTGGTGCTCGGGAACAGCTTGGCGTCGGCCGAGGCGATGGCCTGGGCCAGTTCGTGGCCCTCGAGCGCCCCGGTGAAGGTGACCGGCAGGTCGGCCAGGCGCTGGCGCAGGGCCTCCAGGTAGGGCCCGTCCCCCACGAAGATCAGGTGGGCCCGCGGGTCCTCGCCCACGAGGCGGCGATAGGCGTCCGCCAGCAGGTCCAGGTTCTTCTCGAGGCTCACCCGACCGAGGTAGATGAAGAGCACGCGTTTTTCCGCATCCCGGAGTCCGAAGCGCTCCCAGAAGCCGGCGACCCGGTGGCGCGGATGGAAGCGCTCCAGGTCGACCCAGCGGTCGAGCACCAGCAGCTTCTTCTTGCGCAGGCCACGGGCATGCAGCAGCTTGGCGATGTAGGCGGAGGGAACCACCACCTCGTCCACGGAGTGGTAGAAGAGCACCATGCACTTCCAGGTCAAAGCCTCGAGGCTGATGTCCTGGGTGTAGCTTTCCACGTATTCGGGGAAACTCGTGTGGTAGGTGGACGAGGTCTCGAGCTGCAGCACCTTGGCGGCCAGCAGGCCAGCCAAGCCGACGCTCCCGGGGGTGCTGATCTGCATGCGATCGAAGCCCTCCTCCTGGATGAACTTCAGCATCTCGAGGAACGGCGGCACGTGCAGGTGCAGCCCCTGATAGCCGGGCATGCCGACCCGGACAACGGCGGGGAACAAGCGCAGCTCACCGGATTCGATCAGCGCGCGCACCTCGGGATCCTGCCGGCGCTGCTCGATTTCCTTGGCGTCCAGGCAGGTGACCACCACCAGCTGGATGCCGCGGCGCTTGGCCTCGCTCTGCATGCGGCGGATGGTGCGGCCGACGCCGTTGACTTCGAAATAGGTGTCCGTGACGAGCACCAGGCGCTGGCCGCGGGCCATGCCCGTGGCCCGGCGCACGTCCCCCACCAGCAGCTTGTCGGAGCTCTGGTGGAAGTACGAGACCAGGTACGGCATCGACACCAGCAGGTTCGAAGAGGCCAGGGCGATGACTTGCTTCGCCAGGCTCAGGACATCGCGGTTCCCTTCGCGGCCGAGCCCGGCCGCGTAGGCGGTCAGCAGGCGGTTGACCAGCGAGCTGATCACCGCGAAGACCCGCTCGTCGGTGCCACCGGCGCTGGCCAGGGTGCTGCGGAACTGGCGGTCGGCCAGGAGGCGTTTGACCTCGGCTGCAAGCATCAGCTCGAAACTCGGCACCCCGGGCCGCCGCGTCCTCCAGCGGGAGTATTCGCCGAAGACCCAGGTGCGCGAGCTGCGATAGGCGCGCTGGACCAGGGATCCTTCGAAGCCAAAGGCCAGCCCCAACAGGGACTCGATCGGTCCGCTGATCGCCGTGGAGCGCTGCCCGCGCCGCTTCGTGCCGTCTGTCTTGAGGCGGTTGCCATCGTGCATCAGCTTCAGCATCGCGTGGGCCAGGGTCACCGGCCCGCCGTGGCTGCCGGCCGGGGCACTGCGGCCCGCGCGGATGGCATCGACCAGGTCGTTGGGTGTCAGCCGGCCGGAATCCAGCTGGGGGATCTCCGTCCAGGTCCGGCCCGGATTGATGCCGGAGTGGTCGTCCGAGCCCGCCACGACCGACTTGCGCCAGGGCTGCTCGCCCTTCGGGGCGATCCCGTGGCGGTCGGCCAGGCGTTCGATGGTCTCCCGGTCCAGGGCCCGGATCCATTGCTCGGTGAATTCGTTCAGGGCGCGCGTCCGGGTGCCATTCCGGACTTCGAAGCAGTTGCACAGCAGCAGCACCTTCTCCAGGTGCATGAGCTGCAGGCTGCCCTCGCGCCCATAAGTGCGGTTCTGGGTGCTCATCAGCGGATGCGTCATGAAATAGACGATCCGATTCGTTCGCCCGGGCGCCCCTTCGTTGGCCATCTGGTCGTCCAGATAGGCGACCATCTCGTAGATGTTGCGGCGCAGCCGGTTGAGCTCGGCGAACTGGCCCTCGGTGATGTTGGCGACCGTGATGTGGATGTTGCAGCCATCCTCCGGGAAGGTCGTGGTGAACTCCGCGCTGGCGAACACATCCGGATAACCGGCGTCCTGCAGCTCCTTGACCCCGTCGATCGAGTTGTGGTCGGTGATTGTCACGAGCCCCATGCCCTCGGCCTTCAGGCGCCGGTAGAGCTCGCGCGGGTCCGAGTAGGACTCGGGAATCGCCAGGGAATTGGCCGCAAAGTAGTCCGTGACGTTCGAGGCGTAGGAGTGCAGGTGCAGGTCGACCTTGCTCGTGGCTCTTCCAATCATCGCTAGCGCGCCCTGGGGGTCCGGGACTGCTGATCGTTCGTCAAGCCCGGATCAAACCCGCCCCTGATCAAGGCTCCATGCAGATCCGATCTAGGAACAACAAAACCCCCTGCCCGTCCCAGCTTCGACCCGACCCAGATCGCCAGGCGGGGCGGCCTCGCCCTCCCCTCTTTGCGCATTCTGAGCAAACGGCCACAAAGCCTCGTCCCCGACCCAGGCCTGAGCCCGTGTCTGGGCCTCGACCCGATCGCTCATCCGCAGGGGGTCGAGGACTTGGATCCCAGCCACCCGGAAGGAAGTGAGGCGACAGCTTCCCCAGCCGGCGAACTGCCAGCGGCGAGATGGGCTCTGGCCCGTGAGCTGCGGTGTCCTGGGGGAACGCGGGCCGCCGAGCAGCCGGGTCGCTTGAGCTGCGATCCTACGTTGGCTTTCTGAAATGAAACCAGAGGGACTTCGAGGCCGATGGGTGCCTTCGCACTGCGGTCTGACTTGGGTCTTGGTGGCTTGCCGAGCGCCGGCGGGATCGCCCCCGAGAGCCCAGCCGCCTGTCTACGAACCCCTAGCTGGCCAAGCGAGGCCATGCGCGCCGGCCGAAGTGGCCGCCGAACTCGGGCAATTCAACGAATCGGGGAACATCTGACTGGCCGCTTTTGCTTCCGGCAGCGCCTGACCGCGGGGAGGACGGACCCGGATCCCCGCCCAGCGCAGGTACCTAGAAATCGTCTCCCGGCGCACCCTGGTCGCCTCCTCAATGCGCCGCAGCGTCCATCCAAGGCACCCCAAGGCGCGGATCTCTTCCTGTTTCTCGGGCTTCAAGACGTTGGCCATCCCGCCGGGAGAGCAATGCCGCCCCCGGCCGTCAATGCCCCAACGCCTAACCCCTTACTGGCCGCCTTTCAGCCGTTCCCAACTGGCCGCTTTTGGGTGTTCGCCGAGGTTCGGCGAGCAGCTTCCTGGAGTGCCGGTTGCGCGCGGAAAGGCCGCGCCTGTCGGGAAGCCCTGGTGGAGGTCTGCGGCTAGGCGGTCGATGGCCTTGGCTCCCCGAACCAGGCGGCAACTACCCTGACACCGGGGGCCCGGGGCATCGGCCGGGCGGGGCTGATGCGGCGCGATCGGCGACGGAGCTCGAGGGCCTCGGTGGGCCATTCGGCATGGATTCGGCTGGCGGGCGGTCTGGAGGGGCGGGGCGTCGGACAATCCACGGGAGCGGCCCATGAGCAGATTCTCCGAGGCGCAAGGCAGTCCACTCATGCTGGAGGGGAGCCCTTGGTGGAATCGCCTTCACCGGCCTCGATGCGCAGGAAGTAGTTGTAGACCAGCACGACTAACGTGCCGAAGGCGATCGAGCCGATGCCCAGCTCCACGTCGTAGGGCTTGGGGGCGGCCAGGGAGAAGCGCATCAGGATGGTCGACACCACGAAGGCCGCGTTGCGGAAGACGAGGTGGTAACGGTCCTGCAGCAACAGGGAGAGCAGCAGCAGCACCGCGTCGGAGAAGATCAGCACGGTGAACAGGTCGACGTAGAAGATTTTCTTGATGTCGATGGTCGGGAGCGCGCTTCCCTGCGCCACACCTACGACCTCGAGCAGCCAGGCCCCCAGACTGAAGAGGGCCAGGCTGTAGAGCAGGACGCTCAGGAACAGCGCGATGACCTTCTTGCGCTCTACGAAGACGCGCACCTTTTCGCGCTCCTCTGGGCTGGGCTGCGGGCGCGCGGGCCGGCGATTGTTCACATAATAGAAGGCGCCCACTAGAGCGAACATGATCAAGCCGCCCCCCATGTCCAGGAGCACGGCCATGAACTCCGGCCAGTCGTTCTCCAGGGTGTCCAGGGACTCGAATTCCGCGATGTCCTTGAACACGTTGCGGATGACCACCAGGGACAGGATCTCGTACTGGCGGCCCAAGGATCGCGTGGTCGATTCGGGTATCGACAGGATCAGCAGCAGGACCTCGTAGAAGAGGATGAAGCTGAAGGGCGTGTAGAGGGCCGACAAGAAGTTTGTCCCCACTGCCGCCACGATCTGCGGCGGGGGCGCGAGGGTGTTCCCCAGCAGGATCAGGGCGCTGTGAAATACCAGGCCGGCGAGCGCCAGATACACCGTGATGCGACGAAACAGATCGCGCCGCTCCGGCGCGTAAAGCCGATCGAAGTGACCCGCCAGCCGGCTGGTCAGACCCGTCACCGGGCCCCGCCCTTCAGCCGGCTCGGTCGGCCCAGGCCATGCCTACCGCCAGCGCGTGCAACTCGCTGGCGCGCTGAACCGGATGCACGCCCTCCAGGACCGGCAGCTCCAGGCTTTGGATCCCCCGTCCGCCCAGCACCAACGTGCGCTCCTCTCCGGCCAGTCGCTCGAGCCAGGCGGTGAGGGCCTTCCGGTCGCTGGGCTCCTCGAGGGGCGCGCTGACGCTGAGCCAGACGAGCCGAGCCTCGGACTCCCGCGCCGCCTCTGCCAGGACATTGAGAGGAGTGTTCGGCCCCAGATCGACCGCCTGGAAGCCCGCCGCGCGCAGAACCAGGGAGCTGAGTTTGGACGGTAGGGTGTAGGGGTCGCCGCCCGGCGCGCCTCCGACCGCGGTCGCCCCGGTGGGTTCGCTGAACAGGGTTTGCATTCGGCTCAGGATGGAGGAGCAGATCGCCGTCGCGCGGTGCTCGATCAGGATGCCCGCTTCGCCACCCGTCCAGAGCTCTCCGATGCGCTGCATGGCGGGCCGAATCCAGTCGTCTCCGATCTGCGCGACGCTGGTTCCATCCAGGAAAAGCTGGACAAGGATGTCCCAGGCTTGCTCCTCCTTGCCGGCCTCCAAAGCCGCATGAAAGGCCTCGGGGGCCGACGAGCTGCCCCCTAAGCCCTGGCGCAGTCCGAGCAGCTCCGGCTCGGCCAACCGCAGGCCTTTTTTGCGGATGTAGCTCACCGCAGAGGCCAGTTCGATGCGCCGGTGCCCCCCCTCCGTCCTGAGACTGGGGATCTCGCCCCGGTCCACCCAGCGGCGCACCGACGACTCGCTCACCCCCAGGGCCTGGGCGAGATCGCGGGGAGAGAATGTGACCGAGCTGGCTCTCATGCCTGACAGTTTTGGTAGAGCTCAGGGCCCCGGGCCCTGGCCGAGAGGCTTGCCATTGAACACGTTTCCCTGGGTTTCCTGCCATGGCTACCCCCGTCTATGGTCTTGATTCCCCCGGGGCAAAGGGCCAAAGTGGTGGAAGAGTTGACAGTTTTGCCAACCTCCCCACCTGACCCCTCGACCCACCTCGTTCGATGGAAACCCTCACAGCCGGCCAGTACGGGCTGGTCTACAACCTCCTCTCCCTGACGGCGGCGGCGATGGTCGCTGCGGGCCTCTTCTTCTGGGGATCCAGGGAGCAAGTTCTCAAGAAGTACCGGCCTGCGCTCCTGGTGTCGGCCCTGGTCGTGTTCGTCGCCGGATACCACTACTTCCGCATCTTCCAGAGCTGGGAGGCCGCCTACGTCCTGCGAGACGGCCTCTACGTGGACTCGGGGGCCGGGTTCAACGATGCCTATCGCTACGCGGACTGGCTGATCACCGTTCCGCTGCTGCTGGTCGAGCTGGTCGCCGTGCTGGCCCTGTCGCGCAGCGAGTCCAGTGGCATGCTCAAGAAGCTGGTCATCGCTTCCGTGCTGATGATCGGCCTGGGCTACCCGGGCGAAGTGGCCTCTGAGACCGGCGCCAAGTGGCTGTGGTGGGGCGCCTCGATGGTCCCCTTCCTCTACATCCTGTCGACCCTGTTCTCCAAGCTGGGCCCGATCATCGCGGCCGAGCAGAACGAGGTCGGTGAGAAGATTCGCCTCGCACGCACCGTGCTGATGGCGACCTGGCTCTTCTATCCCATCTCCTACCTGTTCCCGGTGCTCGGGGTCGGTGGAGCTTCGGGAGAGACCCTGCTGCAGGTGGGCTACACCATCGCAGACCTGACGGCCAAGGCCGGCTATGGCCTGGTCATCTACCAGATTGCACGGGCCAAGACGCGCCTGGCTGAGGAGCAGGGCGAAGCGAATCGGAAGGCAGCCTGACCCCTCCGTGGGCGGGGCGCGGCTCGCGTGCCCCGCCAACGCCTCTCTCCCGGCAACCCCCGTCTCCCGATGATGATCCCCAGCAAAACCCCGCGCTTCCGCCCCCATGCTTGGAGCGTGAGCGAGGAATACCTTCCGTCGCTGGAGCTGCGTCTGCAGGCCGCTTGCAGCTCCCAGGGGACCCTCGGGGACGCATCACGCTACCACTTGTCCACGGGCGGCAAGCGCCTGCGCGGAAGGATCGGCGTGGCGGTGGGCCTGGCCCTGGGCCTGTCAGCGGACCAGTTCATGGCGGGGGCCACCGCGGTCGAGCTTCTGCACGGCGCCTCCCTGGTGCACGACGACCTGCAGGACGGCGATCAGCGCCGCCGCGGCTGCGAAGCCGTCTGGTCGCGCTTCGGCAGGGACGTGGCCCTGCTGCTGGGGGACGCCTGGATCGCCTCCTCCTTCTGCGAGGCCACCCGCGCACCCGAGGGTCGCGCTGGGGTCCTCGTGGCGGCCATGACGCGCAGCATCCACGGCCTGGCCGAGGGTCAGTGTGCGGACACCCGGCCGCCCAAGCCGACGGACTGGACCCCGGCCGCATACGAGCAGGTCGCTCGCTTCAAGACGGGCAAGCTCTTCGCGCTGGCAGGCGAGCTGCCCCTCCTCGTCGCGGGCAGCTCACCCGAGCGGCGACTGGCCCTGACCGAGTCACTCGAGTGGCTTGGTGTGGCCTACCAGATCCGCGACGACATCGCCGACGTGGTGGGACGCAAGGGCCGGGAGCGCGCTTCGGATCTGCGCTCCTGGAAGATGTCCGCAGTTCTGGTTCACTACGTCCGCACACGCGGCGTGGCTGTGATCGGCAGCAAGGATCCGGGCATGGATTCTCCGCCGCTCACCGACCTGACCCTAGAACGCCGCGTGGACGATGTGCTGGGCTCGGGAGCCATCGCTACAGCTCTGTTGCAGCAGCGTGCGGTCCTGGGGCGTGCCAATCAGGAGGCCAGCGTGCTGCCCCGCGCCGTAGCCCAGGTGGTTTCCGCCCTGGGCCGAGAGATCGAGCTCAGCTCGCTCGACATGTCCCGCGAACTGACCGGGCGCAAGGACGCGGTCTGACCGCGGGCACACAGCGCCCCACCAGCCCGATAGCGCCACCATGAAGCTCCTCACAGCGAATGCGGATCGGCCCAGGGTTGGACCCAAGCCTGCCCCCCGGGTTCAGCAGCGCGCCCTGGTGGTCGGTGCCGGGTTCGGGGGGATGGCAGCCGCCCTGCGCCTGCGGGCCCGGGGATATGAGGTGGAGCTGCTCGACCGGCTCACCCACCCAGGTGGGCGAGCTCAGGTCTACGAGCGCAACGGTTTCATCCACGACGCTGGCCCGACCGTTGTCACCGCGCCCTTCCTGTTTCGCGAACTGTTCGAGCTCTTCGGCAAGCAGCTCGAAGATTACGTCAAGCTGGTGCCGGTCGAGCCCTGGTACCGCTACGAATTCTCCGACGGCCGGCGTTTCGATTACGGCGGCAGTCTGGAGCACACACTGGCAGAGATCGCGCGTTTCGAGCCCCGGGACGTGGAGGGGTACCGCAGTCTGCTGAAGGCCTCGGAGGCGATATTCGACAAGGGCTTCACCGAGCTGGCGGATCAGCCCTTCCACAGCTTCACCAAGATGCTGTCGCTGGTGCCGGCCCTGCTGCGCCTGCGCAGCTACAGCAGCGTCTACGGCATGGTCAAGCGCCACCTGCACTCGCCCGAGCTGCGGCGTGCGTTCAGCATCCACCCGCTTTTGGTCGGGGGCAACCCCTTCGACACCACATCCATCTACTCGCTGATCCACTTCTTGGAGCGCAAGTGGGGCGTGCACTTCGCCATGGGAGGGACGGGGTCCCTGGTCAAGGGCCTCTCGCGGCTGTTGGATGAAGAAGGTGTTCGCTTCCGCCCCTGCAGCACGGTCGCGGAGATCGTCGTGGAAGAAGGCGCGGCCCGGGGCGTTCGGCTCGAGGATGGCACCCTGCTGCGCTCGGACATCGTGGTCGTCAATGGCGACCCGCCCTTCCTCTACAAGAACGCCATCCACGCGAAGCATCGGCGGCGCTGGACCGACAGCAAGATCGATCGTCTCAAGTACTCGATGGGCCTGTTCGTGCTCTACTTCGGCACACGCCGAAAGTACGAGGATGTAGCGCACCACACGATCGTCATGGGAGACCGCTTCCAGGGACTCCTCGACGACATTTTCCACAAGCAGCGGCTGGCCGAGGACTTCAGCCTCTACCTGCATCGGCCCACGGCGACCGATCCGTCCATGGCCCCAGCCGGCTGCGATTCGTTCTACGTGCTCTCTCCGGTTCCCAACCTGCAGGGCAAGGTGAACTGGGAGCGCGAGGGCCCCGCATACCGGGATCGCATCGTGCGCGAGCTCTCTCAGCGCCTGCTGCCGGGACTGGAGCAGACCATCTGCGAGGACTTCTATGTGACGCCGCAGGACTTCCAGGGCCGCTTCCTGTCCATGCACGGCTCGGGCTTCTCGATCCAGCCCCTCTTTCACCAGTCGGCCTGGTTCCGCTTCCACAACCGCTCCGAGGACGTGAAAGACCTCTACTTGGTCGGCGCGGGTACGCACCCCGGCGCCGGTCTGCCTGGGGTGCTCTCCTCCGCCAAGGTCCTGGACCGGGTCGTCCCCGCCCCGCGCTAAGGACATGGACTCCGCTCGAGCTCAGACCTTGCCCTTGGTGCAGGCGCCCGAACAGGCCCTGGCCACCTACGGCAAGACCTTTCACTGGGCGTCCCGGGCCCTGGGCGAGGCGACGGCCAGGCGAACCCGGAGCTTTTACGCTTTTTGCCGCTATGCGGATGATCTGGCGGACGAGCTCGAACCACAGGACTCGCGACCTGTTCTCGATCGGTTGTTGGGCGAGCTGGAACGAGGGCAGACCAGCGACCCGGTGCTGGCGGACTTCCTGGGGTTGGCGCGCGAGCTCGACCTGGATCTGGACCCGGTCAGGGAGCTGTTGCAGGCCGTGACGGGCGACCTGACTCCCGCGCGCTTCGAGACGGTGGCCGAGCTGCTGCGCTACGCCCACGGGGTGGCTGGCACGGTGGGCTTGGTCATGTGCCAGATCTTCGGGGCCAGCGACCCGCGGGCTCGCCCCTTCGCCATCGACCTGGGCATCGCCATGCAGCTGACCAACATCGCGCGTGACGTGCTCGAGGATGCGCGCCAGGGCCGGCTCTACCTGCCCTCCGAGCTGTTGGGGTCTGCCATTCAGCCTGCGGACCTGGTCGAGGACCGGGGGACGGCGCGGGTGCGGGCGAGGCAAGCCACGAATGCCGTGCTCCGGCTGGCCGAGGCGTACTACCGCAGCGCCGATCTGGGCCTGCGCTTCCTGCCCCTGCGAGCACGCACGGCGGTGCTGATTGCCTCCCGCTGTTACGAGGCCATCGGGCCTAGGGTGCGTCGTGCAGGCCCGTGGCGGGGACGCGCCCACGTGGGCCTCGCTGGCAAGTGCGCCCATACGGCCCGCGCCCTGATCGCTACCGCGTGGATTACTGCGAGGCAAGGGATCGCGCCGCTCCTGCCCCAGCACGATTCCCGACTGCACCGCGACCTGCACGGCCTGGCGGGCACCGCAGGGAGTCCGGCGTGAGTGCCTCCCGAGACCTCCTGATCATCGGCGGGGGCTGCGCCGGCCTGAGCCTGGCCGTCAAGCTGGTCGAGGCGGGCCTCGGCGACCGTCGCCTGACCGTGCTCGAATCGCGGGCGGCATACGTCCGGGATCGCACCTGGTGCGGCTGGTCGGTGCGTCCCCACCGCTTCCGCTCCTGCGTGACCCACTCCTGGAATGCCTGGTCCGTTCGCGCGGGCGGAAACGCGGCGGTCCAGCGTTCGCAGAAGGTGCGTTACGAGCACATCCCCGCGGACCGCTTCTACGACGAGTGCCTGCGCGTCCTGCGCTCCTCCTCCCGCGTGGACCTATGCACCGAAGTCCAGGTCGGCACGATCGACGACCAGGGGGAGCGCGTCCTCGTGCACACGGCCCAAGGCATCCGCGAGGCCGGTCAGGTCGTGGACACCCGCCCTCCGGACCCGCGGCCCGGCCTGCTGCAGCACTTCGAGGGCTGGCATCTGCGCACCAGCCAGGGGGTCTTTGATCCCGATCAGGTCACCCTGATGGACTTCGACGTGCCCCAGGAAGATGGCCTGCACTTCATGTACGTGCTGCCCTTCAGCCAGGACGAGGCCCTGGTGGAGGCCACTTTCATCGGAGAGCGCATGCTCCCGCCCGAGGCCTACGGTGAACGCATCCTCCGGTTCCTCCACGAACGGCACGGAGCCCAGGTGCGCGAAGTGAGCTGGCGCGAGCGAGGTGCCATCCCCATGTCCGCCGGGCGAGTGAGCATGCACCCCTCGCCGCGGGTCATCCGCGCCGGCGGTGCCGCCGGTTCGGTCAAGCCGAGCACGGGCTACGCCTTTGCCAGCATCCAGGCCCAGACCGACAGCCTGGCCGGGATTCTGCTCGGCCAGGGGCCCGCACGCCTACGACCCCCGCGCAGCGCCGCGAGCGATGCCATGGATCGCGTTTTCCTGCAGTTCCTCAGGTTGGCACCTGAACGGGCCCCGCTCGCCTTTCGCGAGCTGTTCCGGCGCGTTCCCGCTGAGTCCCTGGCGCGCTTCTTGATGGAGAGCGGTGGACTCACCGATCGCCTGCGCGTCATCGCCGCCATGCCGAAGCTGCCATTCCTGCGCGCCGTAGCCAGCGCCTGCTAGACCATGGACGCGACCGCTGTGCTCTCCACGCGCTACGAGCGCCACCGGGTCCTGGCCCTGGGAGTCACGGCGCTTTTCGTTCTTCTCGCGGCCCCGGTCTCGGGTCGCTGGGGCGGTGCGGAGCTGGCCCTCGCGGGTGCGGTGGTGGTTCTTGTGGGCCTGCCCCACGGCGCGCTCGACGCCCTGATCGCCCTGCGCGTGCGGGGCGGCCGGGGGCGCAGCTCCATCCTGGCCGCCTATCTGGGGCTGGCCGGCCTGACCGTCCTCTTCTGGTCCCTCTGGCCCGTCGCCGCCCTGCTGGTCTTCCTGCTGCTATCCCTGATCCACTTTGGGCGGGGCGACGTGCCCCATGCCCGTCGCGGGGACGCTCTCATCGAGCTCGAGGTCGGGGTGCGCGGGGGCCTGCCGCTGGTGCTCCCGATGGTCTTCAGCCCGCGGGAAGTGGCGCGCATCTTCGCCATGCTGGTCGACGCGCCCGAGGCCAATGTGGAGGCCGTGATCGCCAATAGCGTTCTGCCCCTGGGCCTGGTCTGGGCGGCTGCGACGCTGACACTGGTGATTCTGTGGCTTCGCAAGCGTGGCGCGGGTGCCCGCATGGACCTGGCCGAGCTCGCGGCTCTGGTCAGCGCTTTCGGCCTGCTTTCGCCGCTCCTGGCCTTCGCCCTCTATTTTGGCGCCTGGCACTCCATGCGGCACCTCCTGGTACTGCACAGCTGGCTGGGCGAGCGCGACCGGAGCGCT
>JBIKLM010000384.1:0-4327 GCA_044359835.1 Planctomycetota bacterium | reverse complement strand
ACGAGGCGCCCTGGGCCTGGCTCAAGGCCGCCGGCGACCCGCCGGAGCTGTGGGATTGGCTTCGCAATGCCGGGCCGGAGCAGCGCGCCGCGCTCGTGCCGCGGCTCAAGGCCGAGCTGGACGCGCGCGTGCGCAGCACGCCCTCGGAGGCTCTGCCGCTGGCGCAGCGGCTGGTGGCCCTGGCGGCGGGAACCGGGCCGGGGCTCGAAGGCCTGGCCCTGCGCGGGCAGGCCACCGCCTGGCACTTCAACGGCCGCCAGCGCGAGGCCCAGGCGGCCTTCCTGCGGGCCGCGGAGCTGCACCTGGAGGCGGGACAGGAGCTGGAGGCGGCCATCGCCTGGCGCAGCCTGGTGGAGGTCGATCACCAGCTCGGCCGGCGGGACGAGGCCCTCGAGATGGCCGCGCGGGCGCGGGCGACCTTCGAGCGGCTGGGCGCCGAGCAGCTGCTGGCCGAGCTCGACGTCAACGTCGGCAACGTGCTGGTGCGCCTCGACGAGTACGCCGCGGCGCGCGAACACCACCAACGCGCCCTGGAGCGCTTCGAGCGCCTGGGGCACGCCCTGGGGCAGAGCTACTGCCGCTTCAACCTGGCGCTGGTGGCCATGAACCTGTCGCAGCTCGAGGAAGCCCGCGGGCTGTGGCTCGAGGCGCGCGCCGCCATGGCCGCGGCGGGCCAGGAGCTGCACGTGGCCGATTGCGACTACAACCTGGCCTACCTGCGCTCGCGCAGCGGCGATTTCCGCGGCGCCATCGAAGGGCTGCTGGCGGCGCGCGCGGGTTACCTGCGCTGCGGCAAGGCCGCGGGCGTGCCGCTGTGCGACCTGGACCTGGCGGAGATCCACCTGCGCCTCGGCGCGCTGGAATTGGCCAGCGAGCGCGCCGAGCTGGCCGCGGCGAGTTTCGCGGAGCAGGGGCTCGAGCTCGAGCGCGCGCGCTCCGAGCTGATCCTGGGCCTGTGCCGGGCCCGGCGCGGCCAGCACGCGCAGGCGCGGGCCCTGATCGAGGGCGCCGCCGCGCGTTTCCTCGAGGTCGGCAACCGCAACAGCGCCGCGCTGGCCGAGCTCGAGCTGGCCGCCTTGGACATCGAGCGCGGGCTCGCCGGCCTGGCCCAGCGCCGCGCCCGCGCTGCCCGCCACCAATTCGAGGAGCGCGGACTGAATCTGCTGCGCGGCCTGGCGACCTTGGTGCTGGCCCGGGCGGCGCTGCAAGGGGGCGAAGCGGGCGCGGCCCTGGCGGAGCTCGAGCGCATGGCCGAGCTGCCGGAGCGCCGCGGGCTCGGCGGGCTGCTCGAAATCGAGCGGCTGGTGCTCGCAGCCCGCGCCGAGGAGCGCCTCGGCCGGCGCGATCGGGCCATCGAGCGCCTGCGGCACGCCCTGGCCACGATCGACGACGCCTACCCGGCGATCCCGGGGCAGGAGGTGCGCCTGGCCTTCCTGCGCGGGCAGCACGCCGCGTTCCTGGACCTCGTGTTCCTGCTGGGCCGGCGCGGGGCCCGCGGCGACGCGGCCGAAGCCCTGGGAGTGCTCGAGGACGGCCGGCTGCACAGCCACGAGGGTCAGGCGCTGGAGCAATCGGCGGCCAGCCCGGCGGTGCGCGCGCTGCGCGAGCGCATCGAGCTGCTCTTGGCGCGGCGGCTCGACAGCGAGCTGGGGCTGCCCCAAGGACCGGCCCAAGTGCGCGGCGCGGCCCCGGACGATGGCCAGCTCGAGAACGCCTGGCAGGCCTATCGGCGCGCCAAGGGCGAGGCGCGCGGGGAGGGCCTGCGCCGGCAGCTGGATGCGGACGCGCTGCTCGCGGCCTGCCCCCCGGGCGAGCGCCTGGTGGCCTACGCGATCGCGCCCGACACGGCCCTGGCCCTGGTGGCCGAGGAGGGCCGGGTGCGCGCGGTGCTGCTGCCCACGGGCGCGCTCGAGCTGTGCGGCTTCATCGACCGGCTGCGCTTCCACATGGATCGCCTGCGCCTGGGCGGCGAGTTCCTGGGCATCCGCGCGGAGCAGTTCCAGCGCACCAGCGACCAGCTGTTCGAGGCGCTGGGCGCGCGGCTGCTGGCGCCGCTCTTCGATCCGCAGGACGAACGCCCGCTGACGATCGTGCCTTACGGGCTGCTGCACGATCTGCCCTTCCAGGCCTTTCGGCTCGGCGGCGCGCCGCTGATCGAGCGGGCCGCGGTCTCCTTCGCGCCGGGCCTGCGCGGCCTGGCGGAAGCGCGCAGCGCGGCGCCCTGGCCCCCCGGACCGCTGCTGCTGATGGACGCCGGCGGCGCGGGCCTCTCGGAGACACCCGCGGAGCTGGCTGCGCTGGAGCAGCTCTACCCAGCGGATTCCCGGCGCTTGTCCCTGGCGGAGTTCTCCGACCCGGCGGCCTTCGAATGCCCGCCGGGCGCCGGACTGCACGTGGCCGGCCACGGCCTGTTCGTGCCCGACCAGCCGCAGTTCTCGGCGCTTTCGGACGGCCAGCGCTTCCTGTTCGCCCACGACCTGGCGGCGCGGCGCCTGCCCCTCAACCTGGTGGTGCTCTCGGGCTGCGAAACCGGCCGCCAGGGCGGGGTGGAGGCCGAGGAGCTGGTCGGCCTGTCGCGGGCCTTCCTGGCCGCCGGGGCGCGCGCCGTGCTGGCCAGCCTGTGGCCCGTGGAGGACCGCGCCGCACGGCGCTTCATGACCGAGTTCTACGGCGCGCTGGCGGCGGGCCTGCCCGCCCGGGAGGCCCTGGCCGCCGTGCAGCGCGCCTGGCTGGCCGGGAATCCGCGCCCGGATCCCGCCGCGCCGCGGCAGCCCGGCCAAAATGAATCCGAGGCCCTGCGGCTGCCCCACCTATGGGCGGCCTTCGCCCTTGCAGGCGATCCGCGGGTCCGTTTGTCCGCCCGACCGAGAGAGCCCCGATGAGCCCCCGTCCGTCGTTCCCGACCCTGCTGTTGTTGCTGGCCTCCGCCGCGCCGCTCGAGGCCCAACTGCTGCCCTCCGACGGCGGCGAGCGCCTGAGCGCCGTGCTCGCCACTCCGATCTCCGGCGCGGCCCTGGCGCAGGCAACGGGCCTGATCCTGACCGGCGAATTGCCGGGCCTGGCGATCTCGCTGGAATCGCCCCCGGGCATGCGGCCGATCGTGTTCCAGAAGATCATCGACGACCTCAACCAGCAGCCCTTCATCCTGTTCGCCGAGCGCGACTTCCGGCTGACCACGCCAGAGCACGAAGGCTGCGTGCTGCAAGGGCCGGTCGGCGTGCAGCAGTGCACGGTGGGCTTCGTCTCGGGCAGTCCGGGGCTCGGCTGCGCTCAGGACAGCTGGCTAGAGGCGTTGCCCCTGGCCGCTACCCAAGCGCTCGACACCGAGTACGAGCCGCTGGTCGCCCTGATCGACTCGGGTGTCGATCCGACGATCCCCGCCCTGGCCCAGCGCCTGTGGAGCCCTGGCAAGGACTTCGTTTCCAACCAAGGGCCGGCGATCGACAAGCCGAACGGCCTCGACGAGGACAAGGATGGCGTGGCCGACGAGGCCTTCGGGCACGGCACCCACGTGGCCACCACGATCCTGGCCGCGGCTCCGGACGCCTGGATCCAGCCCTACCGCGTGGTGGACGCCGACGGCATCGGCTGGGGCTTCGACGTGGTCGAGGCGCTGCTGCAGGCGGTCATCGACGGGGTCGATGTGATCAATCTGAGCCTGGCGATGACCGAAGAGAGCCAGCTCGTCTCCTTGGCGCTCGGCTTCGCCCTGGCCAACCGCATCGACATCTTCGCCGCCGCCGGCAACACCGCCGGCAACAAGGTGCTCTACCCGAGCAGCTTCGAGAAGGTGCCCGACGACCTGTTCCCCCTGCCCAGCGACATGCCCCGGCGGGTCATCTCGGTGACCTCCACGGACGGCCAGAAGAAGCTCTCGCCCTTCGCCGGCTACGGCCTGGAGGTCGATCTGGCCTGCATCGGCTATCGCGTCTGCAGCCTGGTCCCCGGCGGCCAGACCAGCAGCTGGAGCGGCACCTCGATGGCCACCGCGGTGGCCTGCGGCGCCGCGCTGCTGGTGCGCTCCAAGCTGCCGGCCGCCTACGACGGCCCGCTCGGCGAGCTGCTCTGCGACACGGCCGACTCGATCGATGGCCTCAACCCCGGTTTCGCGCTGAAGCTCGGCGACGGCCTGTTCGACACCCAGGCCGCGCTCCAGAAAGCGCGCCAGGACCTGCAGAGCCCGTGACCCCTTGACCGGCGGACCTGGCTCCGCCGCGCGCCCAGCGCAAGCTCCGGCGTCGCGCGCCGCTGCCGAGCCGCGCCGCTGCCGAGCCGCGCCGCTGCCGAGCCGCTGCCGAACCGCGACGACGCCGGCCCGGCGTCCAGC
>JBIKLM010000383.1:0-4336 GCA_044359835.1 Planctomycetota bacterium | reverse complement strand
CTGCATCATGGTGTTCGGGGGTACGATGGCCGTGTTCCTGATGAATTTCACGGTCCAGGACGTCAAAGCCCTGATGCCGGTGTTCATCAAGTCGTTCCTGGACAAGCTGCCGCGCCCCAACGAGCAGATCGACCGCATCGTGACCCTGGCGAGCCTGGCCCGCAAGGAGGGTCTGCTCGCTTTGGAGGGCAAGCTCAAGGAGATCGAGGATCCCTTCTTCGCCAAGGGGCTGCAGCTCGTGATCGACGGTTTCCCGGCTGATACGGTGCGCCAGATCCTCGAGCTCGAAGCCACCTGGAGCAGCGCCCGCCACGGCGTGGGCAAGAAGATGCTGGACCAGCTGGCGGCCTACGCTCCGGCCTTCGGCATGATCGGGACGCTGGTCGGTCTGGTGCAGATGCTCGCGTCGCTGGACGACCCCTCGTCGATCGGCGGGGGCATGGCGGTGGCGCTCTTGACGACGCTCTACGGCGCCGTGATCGCCAACATGATCTGCCTGCCCCTGGGCAGCAAACTCGAGCTGCGCGCCAAAGAAGAGGCGTTGCTGCGCGAGCTGCAGATCGAGGGCATCGTCGCGATCCAGTCCGGCGATGGGCCGCAGCTGATCAAGGAAAAACTCAAGACCTTCGTGCCGCCCAAGGTGCGCGGGGCCAAGGCGGCCTGAGCCATGGCCGCGTCGAACGCGAGCGAAGCGCAGCAGCCTGAGCCGGCGGGCGAGCCGGCCGCCGCGCCGGCGCCGTACCAGAAGAAAGAGCGCACTCCGGACCCTGAGCCGCCGGGTGCCCCGGAATGGGTCGTGACCTTCACGGACATGATCTCGCTGCTGGTGACTTTCTTCGTGCTGCTGATGACCTTCAGCAGCATGGAGGAGCACGAATTGCTGCGCGTTTCGAGCCTGCTGCACGGCTCGCCGGGCTTGATCGAGGACCACGACTCGGCCAGCCTCGCATCCGGGCCGGATCCCGACCTGATCGCCGACACGGACCCGGTGCGTGGGGCGGATTCCCCGCACAGCCGGCCCAGCTCGGAGATTCCCGCGGAGCGCAGCCAGCAAGCCAAGCACGAGCGCGCCGACCACCTACCGATCGACCTCAATCGCCTGGGCGACGGCTTGGCCATCACCTGGGGCCGCGAGGCCAGCTACGCCAGCGGCGCCCTCGATCCCAATGAGCCGCTGAGGCGGAGTCTGCTGGAGACCGCGCAAGCGATCCGCCACTATCCGCACCTGGTCGTGGTCGAGGGCCATAGCTCGGACGACTCCGCCCAGGGCGCTGGATCGGCGCACGCGGAAGCGGAGTCCTTCGAACGCGCCTGGCGGGCGGCTCAGGTGCTGATCGAGGCGGGCATCGAGCCCGAGCGCATCCAGCTAGCGGGCCATGGAGCGAGCCGGCCACGCAGCGTGGGCCAGGGCCCTGACGCGCGGCTTGACAATCGCCGTGTGGAGCTGCGGCTGCTGACCCTGCCGGTCAGCCGCCGCGACCGACTCGAAGCCGTGCGGCGGGCCAGCCGCGAACAGGACCAGGGGACCGGCTCGGAGGAGGGCTCGCGCTGATGGGCAAGCGGCGCCACGAAGACAGCAAGGCCAAGGTGCCGGCGTGGATGGTGTCGTTCGGGGACATGATGACCCTGATCCTGACCTTCTTCATCCTGCTGGTTTCCCTGTCCAAGGAGCGCCAGACGGGCCTGGTGGCCAAGGGCGTGGGTTCCTTCGTGGCGCGCCTCGATTCCTTCGGCCTGGACTCCTTGATGAGCGCCAAGGAACGCGACGAGGTCTTCAACCAGGTGCGCGTGCGCTTCAATCTGCCCCCCGAGGAGGACCCCGACCAAGCCGTGCCCCTGGCCGACGCCGCCCGCACCGAGCTGCTGCGGGCCGAGTCGATCGCCGCCCTGCCGGCCCACGACGAGCTCTACCAGCCGGCCGTGGCGATCTTCCCGGCCGGGCAGTCCGACCTGCCGTCCGCGGCCCGCCGCTACCTGGACCTGCTGGCCCCCAGCCTGCGGCCCGGGAACGGCCAGGTGCTGGTGCTGGAGGCCCGTGCGGACCCGGCCGACCCGACCGCCGGCAGCGCCGAGCGGCGCGCCCGGGCCGTGCGGCAGTACCTGGTCGAGCGTCACGGATTCGAGCCGGGAAGGATCGAGGCCCGCGCCTGGCTCAAGAGCCCGGCGGGGCTGGACGAAAAGGGTTCTGCCGTCGACGCCCGGCTGATCCTGCCGGCGCGTCGCTGAGGCGTGTCCCCCCATGGCCGACGATCCCAAGAAGAAGCCGGAAGCCCCCGCAGCCCCGCAGGGGGAGCAACCGGCCGGCAAGCTCAAGAAGAAGCAGATCCTGGCCGGAGCTGCCGCGGGCTTGATCGGGCTGGCCTACCTGGCCAGCACCCTGGCCGCGCCCAAGAAGGCCGAATACAAGGTCTTCGAGGGTCCCTTCGTGGCGCCCGTCTCGGCCGGCGAATTCACGGCCAATCTGGCCGACAAGGCCCGCAAGCGCTTCCTGCTGCTCAAGCTCAACGCGGTCTACGAGGCCTTCGACGACACGTACGTGCCCGCCCGCCAGGCGGACCCGATCTACGCAGCCCTGGTTTCGAACGTGATCCTCGACATCGCTTCCAAGTACAGCGACGAGATCATGAACGAGGAGATCTGCAAGAACTTCCTGGCCGAGCTGCAGCGTGCCCTGGACCCGGTGCTCTTCCCGGTGCACGTCGGCGCGTCCGCCAGCCCCGCCGCGGCCGATCCCAAGAGCGGCCTGCGCCTGGGCACCTCGGCCGACCGCTCGACCCTGCGCGCCTCGCTCTACGACCACAAGCTGACCCTCAGCGCCGAGGAGAAAAAGCTGCGCCTCGACAGCGGACCACCGGTCCAATTCGAGGGCGACGAGCGCGACCTGCGCGTCGAGAACGAACTCGGCCGCGTGGTGTTCCTGGACGTGACCGGTCTCGACCCCAAGTTCGAGGGTCAGGTGCTGGTCGGCGTACACGGACGCCTGCGCGAGCTGCTCAAGGAGAAATTCAACGTCCAGTGACGGCCGCCCCATGAGCCCGCGTCTGGATCCCGCCGAGGTCGAAGCCCTGATGGAGGACTTCCAGGCTTCCGGCATGGGCGCTCGGCCGGTGGAGCCGCGCGACTTCGCCGTGCCGCGCCGGCTCTCGGCCGAGGACCTGGCCGAGGTGCGCCGACGCATCCAGCGCTGCCTGCCGGAGATGGAGCAGGCCCTCGGTCGGCTGCTGCGCCGGCGCAGCCCGCTCGAGCTGGGCGCGCTGAGCGAGATCCACGCCGGGAGCCTGTTCCGCGAGGTCGGCGCGCCCGCAGCGCTGGTGCGCTTCAAGAGCCGCGGCCAGGTCGGCTGGGTGGAGTTGCCCAGCCAGAACGCCGTCGATGCGATCGAGCGCGTGCTCGGCCGCCTGCGCGGAAAGACCGACGAAGCGCCAGCAGCGCGGCCCTTGACGGGCCTCGAGCAGAGCCTGCTGGTCAAGCTCATGCGCGGGCTGCTGCTGCAGGTCGCCAACGCCCTGGGCCTCGAAATCGCCCAGCTCGAAGGCGTGGCCAGCTATCGCGAGGCGGGCAGCTATCTCGACGCGGAGGGCCAGCCCGACGCCTATCGCCTCTCCGTGGAGCTCTTGACCACCGGCCCCGACGGACCCTTCCGCATCGCACTGCTGCTGCCGCTCGAGAGCGCCAAGTCCTTCGGCCGCGCCAGCTCGGCTGCGGCGCCGGAGGCCGTGCCCGGACACCTCGTCGCCGTGCCGGTCGAAGTCTCGGTCAGCCTCGGCCAAGCCGAGCTGAGCCTCTCGGAACTCTTGGGTCTCGCCCCGGGCGACGTGATCCCCCTCGAACTCGCCCGCGGCGAGCCGGCCCGCCTGTCCATCGACGGGCGCAACGTCGGCCTGGGCGACCTAGGCGCCCTGGCCGGCCGCCTGGCGGTGCGCCTCTCCCATCTCAAGCTCGATTGACCCCACCATGAGCAGCGCAGGCAAGACCGATCCCCTGGAAGCCGCCTTGGACGCCGCCACCCAGGCCGTCCAGTCCGGGGTCGTCGAAAGCGATGACGTGCCGGTCGCACCGCGGCAATGGGCCGAATTCGACAACCAGAGCGCCACGCAGGCCCCCATGGGGCTGCCGCACCTGCTGGACGTGCCGGTCAAGCTGACGGTCGAAGTCGGCCGCAGCCGCCTGTCCTTGGCCGAGCTGGTGCGCATGGGGCCCGGCTCGCTGATCGAGCTCGATCGCGAAGCCCACGAGCCGGCCGACATCCTGGTCAACGGCAAGGTCGTGGCCCGCGGCGAGATCGTCACCATCGGCGAGAACTACGGCGTGCGCATCACGCGCGTGGAGAAGTGAA
>JBIKLM010000382.1:0-4338 GCA_044359835.1 Planctomycetota bacterium | reverse complement strand
AAGTCAAACTCTGGCCCTGAGCCCTCCACGCTGCGCGCTGAACCGCAACCATGCCTCTGGCCAGGACCGGGCGGGCCGGAAACCCTCGGGTCCCTCGAACTCGGTTGCGGTCAAGGCCGGGCATCGCCCTGAGAGGCCTGGGTCCAGCGCTTGTGCCTCCTCTCCGCGCCTTGAGGTTTCGCCCGGTTGCAGCTGCCTTCGGGCGCTAGCCCGTGCCGGCCGGCCCGCGGACCAGCCGGCCGGCTCGATCAGCTCGGACCGGTTGGGGTTCCCAAGCATCCAGCAGGGCCGAAGGGTCCCTACGTCAGGGGGCGAAGCGGCGCGGGGGGGCGTAGTGGGGCGGTTTGTCGGCGACCTGGCCGCTGCCGTGGATCGAGGTTTGGTGCTGGGGAGTGAAGAAGGTGTAGGGGAAGCGCGGGGGCGGCGCGCTGATCTGGTCGAGGCGCGCGCGCTGGGCGGGGCTCAGGGGACAATCGAGGGCGGCCAGGTTGTCCTCGAGCTGGGCGAGTTTTGTGGCGCCCAGGATCACCGAGCCCACGCCGGGGCGGCCGAGCACCCAGGCCAGGGCGACCTGGGCCATAGAGCGCCCGAGTTCGCCGGCGACGCGTTCGAGTTCGGCCACGATTTCGAGATTTTTCGGGGTCCACTTCTGGAACACCGGGTTGGTGTTGTCGGCCAGGGCTTCCAGGCGGCCGCCGGTGGGGCGCTGGCCCTTGTACTTGCCCGAGAGCAGGCCCATGCCCAGGGGCGACCAGGACACGATGCCCATGCCGTGCTGCTGGCCGAGGGGCACGAATTCGTCTTCGATCGAACGCTCGACCAGGGAGTATTCCATCTGCAGGCAACACAGCCGCTCGCGGCCGAGCTGCTCGGCCAGGGTCTGCATGCGGCTGGCGTACCAGGCGGGCACGTCGGAGAGGCCGATGTAGCGCACCTTGCCCGCGCGCACCAGATCGTCGAGGGTCGCCAGCACCTCTTCGGCCGGGGTCAGGCAGTCCCAGGTGTGCAGCAGGTACAGGTCGATCGCGTCGGTGCCCAGGCGCTGCAGGGAACCCTCGACCGCGGCGCGGATGTGCTTGCGGCCGTTGCCGCCGGCGTTGGGGTCGTCCGGGGAGCCGTTGTAGGTGAATTTGGTGGCGATCACGGCTTTGTCCCGCAGGCCCCGCTCGCGCACGAATTGGCCCAGCCAGCGCTCGCTGGTGCCGTTGGTGTAGAGGTCGGCGGTGTCGAAGAAATTGCCGCCGGCTTCCACATAGCGGTTGAACAGGGCGCGGGCCGCGGCTTGGCCGGCGCCCCAGCCCCATTCGGTGCCGAAGGTCATCGTGCCAAGGCACAGGGGATGGACGCGCAGGCCGGAGCGGCCCAGGGTGTAGTAGGGGGGCATGGGAGCGGAGGGCCTTTGGTGGGTGAGCGCGTGGAGATCGAATGCGTGCTGAGGGCGAGGGGCGGGCGAGGGGCGCGGCGCGTCCCCTAAAGGCGGGTTGTGCGGCGGCGGGGTGGGCCATGGCCCAGCGGCGCGGTGGCGGCGCTTGGGTGCGGGTCGCGGCGGGCTCCGGCCTTGAGCCGCGGGCATGCCTGGCGCCGCGAGAGCGGCGCGGGGCCGCCCGAAATCGGCGCTGGCGCGGAGCGGCGCTCCGGGGCGGCCGTCAGGCGCGCGCTGGGCCGGGGCCCTGGGCGCGGGAGAGTCCCAGGCTGGAGTCCCCCGCAGCCGGATCGCTGCAGCGAGAGGCTAGCGCGGGGCCTGCGGGCCGAGATGCCCTGGAGCCGCGATCTCACCCGGCGGGCCGCGCCGCTGCCGTGAGCTGCCCGGGCCCGGATCATGAAGCAGGAGCCGGCAACTGGCACGGGCCCGTGGCGAGCCAGAGGCGCTGGGATCTCGCCAGCGGCGCGGCCCCCGCTGGCGCCTGGCGCGGCGCAGCGATCCCCGTCTTTTCGGCTCAGTGCCCCTCCCGCAGTCCGCGCCAGCGAGGCAGAATCGCCGGGCACTTCCTTGCCCCTCGCCATGTCCGACCCCTCTGCCGCGTCCCCGCTCGTCCCGTCCCAGTCTCCGCTCGCGGGAGAAGCGGCCGAGCCCCGCCCGCCCAGCGCCGCGGAGCCCCTGCGATTCACCGGATCCGAGCAGGAGTTCGCGCGCATCTGGTTCGTCAATCTGGCCCTGACGATCCTGACCCTGGGCATCTATGCGGCCTGGGGCAAGGTGCGCACCCGGCGCTACCTCTACGGCCACACGCGCCTGGCCGGCGAGGGCTTCGAATACACGGCCGATCCCTTGGCGCTGCTCAAGGGCTATCTGCTGTCGGGCGCCTTCTTGGTGGCCTACTCCCTGGCGAGCGAAGCCGCTCCGCTGTTCGGCCTGGCCCTGTTCGCGCTGGGCGTGGCCCTGTTTCCCTGGATGCTGTGGCTGTCGCTGCGCTTCAACGCCCAGAACACCGGCTATCTGGGGCTGCGCTTGCGTTTCCGCGGGGCATTGAAGCGCAGCTACCGGGTCAATCTGCTGGGCTGGCTGGCGACGGCGCTGAGCTTTGGCACCCTGTTCCCACTGTGGCAACAGCGGCGTCGGCGCTATGCCTGGTCGGGCCTGTGCTTCGGCGATCGGCCGGTGGGTTTCGGCGCGGGTGTGGCGCCCTTCTATTGGGCCGCGCTGGTCTCGATGGGCTGGGCGTTCCTCGGGCTGCTGCCCGTGGGCTTTCTGCTCGAGGCGTTCGAGCAAGACGGGCTGGTGCGGGTCGATGCCGATGGGGTGCTGCAAGAGGGCGCGCCGGGCGACGGGGCCTTGTTCCTGGCCGCGGCGGCGCCCTTCCTGCTGGTGACCCTGGCCCTCGCTCAAGCGGCTTGGACCGCGCGCACGCACAACGCGGTCTTCCGGGGTTTGGGGGTGGGGCCGGGCGTGAGCTTCGATGCGCGGCTTTCGACCTGGCGCCTGATGTGGCGCTACCTCAAGAACAACGTCCTGCTGCTGCTGACGCTGGGCCTGGCCTACCCCTGGACGCGCATCGCCACCTGGCGGCTCCTGACCGAGTCGATCTCGGTCCGAGGCGGCGAGCGGCTGGCCGAGACCGCCGCGTTGCCGGCCGATTCGATCTCGGCGCTGGGCGACGCCGCCAGCAGCCTGTTCGAGATCGACCTGGGGCTATGAACGGCGCGCCCTCCGAGCCGCCGGGGTCGCCCGCCGCGGGGGCCGAAGCCTCCGTGGCGCTGCGCCTGTTCGATGGGGCCAGCGCGCGCGCGCGGCCGGGCCGGCTCCACCGGCGTTCCGACGGCCAGCTCGAGCTCGCGCTCGAGGGAGAAACCCCGCGGGTGCTCGATCCGCGCGCGCTGGCGCTCGAGCCGCCGCTGCCGGGCCTGGCCCTGGAGCTGCGCCTCGACGACGGGGGCCGCCTGCGCATCGAGGACCGGGCCGGTTTCGAGGCCCTGGTGCAGGGCCTGCCCCTGCGCCGCGAGTTCGGTCAGCGCCTGCAGCGCATCGAAGGCCGTCGGCGGGCCCTGGCGCTCGCCCTGGGGATCGCCGCGGCCGCCCTGGCGCTGCTCTATTGGCGCGGCATCCCGCTGGCCGCGGGCCTGGTGGCCGAGCGCCTTCCGGAGGGCTCCCTGGAGGTGGCCAGCGATCAGGCCCTGACCCTGCTCGAGCGCCTGGCCTTCGAACCGACCCAGCTCTCCAGCGAGCAGCAGCAGGCCCTCGAAGCGCGCTTCGCCGCGCTGTTGCCCGGATTGCCGCAAGGCCCGCGCTATCGGCTGTTGCTGCGCGACGCGCCGGGGCTCGGGCCCAACGCCCTGGCGCTGCCCGACGGGCGCGTGGTGGTCACCGATGCGCTGGTCGAGCTGCTCGAAGACGACGAGCTCGACGCCGTGCTGCTGCACGAATTCGGCCATGTGGTCGAGCGCCATGGGGCCCAGCTCGTGCTGCGGGCGACGGCCATCGGCATGGTCCTGGCGCTGGTGGCCGGGGACCTGAGCGGTCTAGGCTCGATCGGAGCCGGGCTGCCGCCGCTGTTGCTCCAGCAGGGCTACAGCCGCGGATTCGAGGCCGGAGCGGACCGCTTCGCGGCCGAGTCCTTGAGGCGCCGCGGCTCGGACAGCGCCCCGCTGCGGCGCGCCCTCGAAAAGCTGGGCCAGGCCGTCGCCGGCGAGGCCGCGGGCGACGGCGGGCCGGGGGCCCTGCTCGCCTCCCATCCGTCGATCCGCCGGCGCATCGCCGTCCTAGAGCGCTTCGACCAGGGCCCGCCCTGATACCCGGTCCGGATCTCTCGGCTAGCCTTTCCGACATGCGGGCGGCGCTCTGGATCCCCACGGCCCTCGTCTCCACGGCCCTCCTGTGTGCCGCGTCCAGCCTCGCCGCGG
>JBIKLM010000003.1:0-43063 GCA_044359835.1 Planctomycetota bacterium | reverse complement strand
CCGGGCGCGAGCCGCGCCGCGAGTTGCTCGGGCCTGGGCTCGCTGCCGTTGTTGTTGCCGTTGCTGTTGCCGTTGCCTTTGCTCGCGCCGTCGTAGGTGCCATCGCTGCTGCGATCCCCAGCGGCGTGCGCCACAGCGCTCGCAACCGGTTCGACCATCGCCCCGATCTCCCGCTCGCCGGTCGGCGCCGGGGCCTCGCGGCCGCGCTGCGGGCCTTGCGCGACCAGCCCGGACCCGGCGCGCGGCTCCGACCCCGGCAGCTCGGCCACCTCGGTTCGATCCGAGTTCGTCTGCAGCTCGCCGACCACGAAGCGCCCGAGCAGCAGCAACACCGCGGCTGCGGCCGCGGCCACCAGCAGCGGCCACCCGCGCCGCAGGGAGGGCCGCGGCCGCGCCGCGTCCAGGAACGCCTCCAGCTGCGCTGCGCTCGGCCCGCGCTCGCTGCGGTAGGCGCGGCGCCAGCGCGCCAGAGCCGGCTCGAGCTCGGCCGGCAGCCGCTCCGGCGCGCTCGCCGCCGTGCGCCGATAGCTCTGCCGCAGGGCCGCCGCCCAGGCCTCGCTGCTGGGCTCCAGGGGCTCGCCCGCGGCCTCCCCGGGGGTCCAGTGCCCGCTCGGGTCCGCGCCGTCTTCGCGCTCGGCCTTCATCGCGATCCGCCCTCCGGGGCGTGGGCGCGCAGCCGCTCGCGCAGCTTGGCCCGCGCCAGGCTCAGGTAAGCGCGCAGGCTGCTGGCCTCGATGCCGAGCTGCTCGGCGGCCTGCGCCGCTTCCAATTCCTCCAGGTCGATCAACACGAACACCTCGCGCTCGCGCGGGCTGAGCGCCGCCAGGGCGCGGCACAGATCGGCTTCGAATTCGGCGTTTTCGAGCGGCGCCAGGCCCGGGCCCGGGTCGGCCTCCTCGCGCGCGTGGCCCTGCTCGCGCCGCCGGCGCCGCTCCGCTTGCCGCAGCCGGTCGCGGCACAGATTGGCGACCAACGAATTGCGCCAGGCCCCATAGGCGCGGCTCGGATCGAAGCCGGGCAGCCCGCGCCGCAGCCGCAGCAGCGCCTCCTGGGCCGCATCGTCCGCCTCGGCGCTGTCCGCCAGGAAGCCGAGGCACAGGCGGCGCACGGCCGGGAACTCGAGCGTGTACCAGCGGCCGAGCACGGCCTCGTCCCCCGCGCGCAGGGCGCGGGCCAGGGCCTCGGCAGTCTCTGCGGCCTGGGCGGTCCCTGGGGCCTGGGCGTGCGGGGGCAAGGACGCGGGGTTCGGCACGGTGGGGGGCGACCGGCACCCTACGCCAGCGCGGGCGAAGCCGCTGGGGTGGAAAACCGCGCGCGGCGGTCCCAACGCAGCGCCGTCCAGGCGCTCCGCTCCCGGGGGCAGGGTCGCCCTCCGGAGCCCCGCTTGGAAGCCTCCTGCGGGCCGCTTGTCCGAGCCTGGCGCCGCAGCCCGCCGCGTACCCTGTTCCCATGGCGGGCGGATTCCTGGCCCAGCGGCGGCGCGAGCCCGAGCTGATGGACGATCCGGCCATCAGGCCGGCGGAGCTGGAGCGGGCCCTGGCGACCCTGGCGCGGGTGCATCGCCTCTCGGGCACGGCGGCGCGCCTGGCCGCCGGGCTGGCGCGGCACTTCCCGGCCGCGGGGGGCGAGCTGGCCGTGGCCGACCTGGCCTGCGGCGGCGGCGAGCTGACCCGCGCCCTGGCGCGCGCCCTGGCGGGCCGCGGGGTCCGCGCGCGGGTGACCGGCTTCGATCAGAGCCCGCTGGCCGTGGAGCGCGGCCGGCGGCTGGCCGCGGGCAGCGGGCTGGCGCTCGGATTCGAGCAGCGCGACCTGGTGGCCGCGGGGCTGCCGGAGGGCTACGACGTGTTCGTCAGTGCCCTGTTCCTGCACCACCTGGACGAAGCGGCCCTGGCGGACCTGCTGCGCGCCGTGGCCGACCGCGCGCGCCGCGGCTGCCTGTTCCACGACCTCGATCGCACGCGGCTGGGCTACGCCCTGGCCAGCGTCGGGCCGCGCCTGTTGGGCCGCTCGAGGGTGGCGATCGTCGATGGCCAGCTCTCGGTGCGCGCCGCCCTGCGGCCCGCCGAGGTGCTGGCCCTGGCCGAGGCCAACGGCCTCTTGGGTGCAGAGGTCCAGCGCTGTTTCCCCGAGCGCTGGCAGCTCGTCTGGCGCCGGGCCTGACCGGCGCCGGGCGTCCAACGCCGCGCTGCCGATCGCGGCGGCCGGGGCTTTCGACCGAGCCTGGAACCGCAGCGCTGCAAGCTCCGCTTTTTCGCGCTCCGCGGGCGCCGCGGAGCGCGCGTCCGAGCGCCGCGCCCTAGCGCTGAAACCTGGGCTTTTTCGAACTCCCCATGCCGAGCTGGGCTTCGGTATCCGGCCGCGATCGGCGGCGCGGCGGCTGGGCTGGGCCTCGGCTCCGCCGAGCGGCCCGGAAACCGGGGCCCCGGGGGAATGCGGAAGGGGGGACTCGAACCCCCACGCCCGAAGGCACGGGAACCTAAATCCCGGGCGTCTACCAGTTTCGCCACTTCCGCGCGAGGCGGCATGCTAACCCGATGATCTATCAGGACGAGGGACCGAAGAGCCTGGAACTGCCCGGCGCCTGGCCGGGCCTGTTCGCCTTCGGCTTGGTGCTGCTCCAGGGGGCCCTGTTCGCCCTGGCCTTCGGACCCGACCTGGCGGGGCCCCTGTTCCTCGATTCGCCGCCGGCGCAGGCCCTGCCCCTGCGGTTCCTGTCCGCCGCGGCGCCGGCACTCTGGCTGTGGCGCGCCCGCGGGCTGCGGCGCCCGCGCCGCGCCGTGCGCGCGGCGACGCTCGGCCTGGCGATCGCCCTGCTGCTGCCGCTCTGGCCCGGGGACTGGCCCGGCCGTCTCGCGATCGCCTGCTACTGGCCCAGCTTGGCCCTGGCGATCGAAGTGCACTTTTGGCCCCAGCCCTGGCCCAAGGGCACCCGCGGCTGGCGCGGCCTGGCGCGCTCCCTGTGCCGCGGCGCCGCCGTCCTGGCCGCCGCGCTGGCTCTCGGCGGCCAAGCCGCCACGCCCGCGGGCCGCCTGCTGGCCGGCGCGACGCTGGCCTTGGCGGTGCTCTCGATCGTGCTGTCGATCGTGTTGGCCTGGCGTCGGCCCAAGGCCAGCGAGCGCCAGCTCTGCCCGCGCTGCGGCGTGCTGAACCACGTGCCGCCCGGTCTGCCCATCGGCTGCCACGATTGCGGCCTGGTGCTGCGGCACGGCCAAAAGCCGCAATTCCTGGTCGACAGCCGCTCCTGAGCCGATGCGGTCGCCGGGGAGGGGTAACTCCAGATTTTCAGCTCTGGGCCTCGAGCCGCTCATCGGCGGTCCTAGGCACCGGTTTGCTTGTTTTCGGTTGCCGCGCCCTCAGGAAGGCCGCTTGAGCTCGCCCAGCCGGCGGTGGTAGGCCGCGCCGATGTTGTTGCGGGTCAGCATGGTCAACACACGCCGCGGATCCGCCGCGTCGACGACCGGGATCTCGTGGATCGAATACTGGTTGAGCGCTCGCAAAGCCTGGTCCAGGTTCTGCTCGGGGGTCACCGTGGCCACGTGATCGACCATGAAATCGCGCACGATCACCAGCTGGTGCACCCCGGTTTCGAGGAAAATGCGGCGCACGTCGGACAACGAGAAAATGCCCACCAGCTGGCCCTGCTCGTCGACCACGGGAAAATACGAGCCGCTGGCGGTCGAGACCAGGTCCAAGGCCTGCTTCAAGGTCGCGTCCTGACGCACCATCGGCGCCGGTCGAGCCCGGTCGATCACGTCTTCGACGCGCAGCTGTTCCAGGACGTCGACCACGAACTCGCCCGCGTGGGCCGGCGAATCGCGCAGGGAATCGACCTGGGTGTCGTAGATGCCCCAGTTTCGCGCGAATAGCAGGTGCAGCACCGAGACCAGCATCAGCGGCGCCAGCAGCGTGTAGCTGCCGGTCATCTCGCAGACCATCAGGATCGAGGCGATCGGCACCTTGGCCACGCCGGCGAAGAAACCGCCCATGCCGACCAGGGCGAAGGCCGAGGCGCTGATGCCCGCGCTGGGGAACAGATGCTGGGCCAATTGGCCCACGGCGCCGCCGGTCAGGGCGCCGATCGCCAGGGACGGCGCGAACAGGCCCGCGGAGCCGCCGCTGCCGACCGTGCAGGAGGTGGCCAGGATCTTGGCCAGCACCAGGATCAAGCAGCCGTAGAAGCCCAGGCGCCCGTGGATCGACGAGCTGATCAGCTCGTAGCCCCCGAACAGCACGCCGTGGTCGCCCACGTAGGGCGCTTGGCTGAGCCCCAGGGCGATCGCACCCACGCATAGGCCGCCCAGGCCGGCGCGCAGGGGCTTGGGGATCCGCGTCAGGGCCGCGAAGCCGCGCTCGAAGGCCGTGAAGGTGCGCACCCACAGCCAGCCCACGGCGGTCAGCACGGCCGCCAGGGCCAGGTACAGGGGCAGGTCGGTGGGACCGCGGAAGGTCAGCTGCTCCAGCACCGCCGGATCGATCGGGATCACGCGGGTCTCGCCGGTGACCGCCGTGAAGGTGGTGTAGGCCACGATCGAGCCGATGATGCAGGGGATGATCGCGTCGCCTTCGAAGTCGGGCTTGCGATAGAGCACCTCCGGGGCGAACAGGGCCCCGCCCAGGGGCGCGGTGAACAGGGCCCCGATGCCCGCGCTGGCCCCCGACAGGAACAGCACGCGCCGGTCGCGCTCCGAGAGCTTGAAGGCATCCGCCAGGACCGCGCCGACCCCGCTGCCGATCTGGGCGAAGGGGCCCTCCTGGCCCCCGGAACCCCCCGTGCCGATGGTGATCGCCGTGCACAGCACCTTGAAGGCCACCACCCGCCGCCGCACGGCCCCCGAGAAGCGGTGGAAGGTCTTGATCATCTTCTCCGTGCCGTGGCCTTCCGCCTCCGGCGCGAAGCGCTGCGTCAGCCAGCCCACCAGCACCCCGCCCAGGGCCGGCACCACCAGCAGCCAGTAGGAGCGCGGCGTCAGCCGGTCGATGCCCTCCGCCACGATCCCCAGGGGCCGCGCCAGGCTCCACTCCACGATCGCCTCCAAGAGCCAGCGGAACACCACCGCCGTCAGCCCCGCCAGCACCCCGATCAAACTCGCCACCCCGACCGAACGCCCGATGAACC
The DNA here is from genome assembly GCA_044359835.1 of Planctomycetota bacterium. Taxonomy (GTDB): domain Bacteria; phylum Planctomycetota; class UBA1135; order UBA1135; genus JBIKLM01. Next base: position 37,947 of record JBIKLM010000003.1, on the reverse strand, counting down.
CGAACTCGAGCCGCCCCAGCCGGCCGGCCAGCGCAGCGTAGGAGCGGCTGAACAAAGAGGTCACCCGCGGAGCCTAATCCCCACCCCGCGATGCCTCCAAGCGCCCCGCGGGGCTTCCGAGCTCCCCACTTCGCCAAACTCCCCGTTTGATCCGGCACCCCGCTCCGTCCAGCACTCCGCTTCGTCCGGCACGCCACCGCACCCGGGATCCAATCAGCCCGACGCGGTCCCCGATCCGCGTCCCAGCGGCGCACCCGCTTCTTGCGGCCCTGCCCACAGCCCTGCCGACACCGGCCACCCCAGCCCATCGCCTCGGGGCACGCCCGCAAACCTCCGCGGACCCGCAGCGCCCCGAAGCGCCCTCCGGCTCCCTCCTGCCCCCCGGAACGTCCAGGGCATCGATGGCAGCAGGAACCGCGCTGCCGAAACCGCAGGCACGCTCAGTCCCTCGGGCCGGCGTCCAGCTCGCAGGGGGCGCCGGGAACCGCCCGCAACCACGCTCGTATCCGCACTTCGGCCGCGGAAAAGTCCATTCGGGCAGCGCCCGAGCCATTGAATCGGCCCAGCCGCGCGGTTTCGGCCCGCCCTCCGGCCGGCACAGAGGCTTGGACGGTCGCCGCGATCGGATCCAGATCCCCGTGCGAACGCACCCGCTGCCCCCCCTGGCGGTGCCTTGGCCGCGGTGCCAGGCTGAGGGCGTTTGAGCTTCGCGCGCCGTCTCGCATTGCTTTGCCCGCGGCTTTCCGCGCCCTTCCCCAAAATGCACTTGAGCCTCCCCACCGCCATGCGTCCCTGGCTCGTCCCGCTGCTTTTCTGCTGTGGCTGCTCCGACTATCTGCCGAATCGGCTCGAGGTCTCGTGGCGCTATGACCCCAGCGCCGACTTGCTCACCTTTTCGGTCGAAAGTGAAGGCCTCGCCGACGAGGACGGCGAGGCGCTGGCCCTGGAGCGGATCCAAGAGCTGGCCGCCGGCCGCCGCTACCTGAACCTGGGGGGCTAGCCGATCACCTGGGACTTCGATGAGCTCGACGCAGAAATCCGCGACGAGCTCACGGACCTGCTGGGCCAGCGCTTCCCCGCCTCGCTGCGTCTCTCCGACGTGCCCGAGCTGGGCCGCCACCTGATCCACCGGAGCCTGCTCAGGCGCCTCGAGCTCGAGAGCGCCCGCATCGCAGTCGACCCCGCCGGGTTTCCGGGCCTGACCCAGACCTACACCTACCGCGGCTTCTCCCACCTGATCGCCTACCTGAACCGAACCCAACGCCGCGCCCTGACGCCCAAAGACCCCGCGGAGCGCCAGGAACTGCTCGAGGACCTGGCCGAGTTCCTGGGCCCCGAGGCCGCCCAGCGCTTCCTCGACTCCGCCGCCGCCCAGGAATCCTGGTACTTCCTGGAGGGCTCCACTCTGCAAGTGCGCCTGCCCCTCGACGCTCTGGACTTGGCCAGGCTCTTGGCACCCGCCCTCACTCCAGGGGCCGAGGATCAGCGCCTGGCCCCCCTCCGTCCGAGCCTGCGACAACTCCTGCGCCACCTGACGATCCGCGACGGCTGGGTGCTCCTTCACCTGGCCCCCGCCACCCCCGCCGGCGACTGCCGCCTAACCCTGCGCTGACTGCGCCCATTAGGCCGCCGTTCAGCTGCAAGGACCCTGCGTTGGAGGAGGCGCAGCGATGAGGTTGGTCCCTGGAACGACTGGAGCGCGGCACGGTATCCGTCAATCGCCGGCGGATTGGCGTGCGCGCTCGAGCAATTTGCCGAGCTCAAGTCGCTCCGCCCAGCCATGCACGTAGCTCCAGTCGAGTTCGTCACCGAGGGTTCGGATGAGCGCCGTCACATCGCGCCATTGCAGCTCGCTCACCTCGCCGCCCGAACGGTACCAGTCGAGCTTCTGGATCAGCATGTCCTCCGCGGAGGTCGTAGCCACCGTGCGACGCGAGTCGCGCGAAAGCCGCACCGTGCGCGCCCGGTCACACTTTAAGGCGTGATGGCCGCCTCGGGCGCCACGAACACATCGACCTTGACCATCCGCGTGAAGCGGGTGACGTTGAACGTATCCTCCGGCGCGACCCTGTCCACGTCCCTCGTGAAGCGCGGCTCGCTCCACACCGCCGCAGCCATCGAACTGCCCAGCAGGTAACGCACGCCGAGGGACTCGAATACGGCGGCCATCTCCTCGGCCGCGCTGAGCGAGTCCTCAGCCCAGTCCACGCGCCCGCCTCTGTTCCATCACGCGCCTGAACAGCTCGGGACCGAGCCAGCGCTCCGCTAAACGGAGCTCCAGCTGCTCCGCGCTCTCCTCTGGAAAGCGCGCCCGCAGTTCGGCCAGCTGCAGCTGGCGACCCGCCCCCCAGGCATCCCGCAACAGCTCGCCACGCTCGGTCGGCGAAAGCGAGCGATACCAGGCGTCCAAGCGAGCCTGGATCTGCGGACTGGTATCGGAAGGGCGCACTCCCCGAGCATAGCGCACGGGGAGCAGTGCCAGCAGCTCCTGGGGCGTCGGCCAGACCCCGCTGGCCTACCCAGCAGGGCCTCGGGGCGCTCCCTGTCCAGCTTGCCGCGTATGGCCATCAGCCAGCCGACGGTTTTGATCCGCAGGGCCGGTGGCCCGGGATCCCGCTACCCAAGGATCCAGTCGAGGTATTGCACATCGGCCCGTGCCATTTGCCGAGGTCGCCGGTGTTTCAGAAAACAACGACTGGTGTGCGGCACGGCACTTCGCCCGCCAAGTTGGCCAAGTGCTCCCCCGACACCGCCCTGCGCGACATCCGCGAACTCCTCGACCAACGCATGCTGCTCCAGAATCCCGCCGGCGGCCGTAGCACCAGCTATCGCCTCGCTGAACAAACCGGCAGAGGAGTCGATTGACACCCCTGTGAACACCTCACCGCGCGGTGGACGAACCCAAGAGTCGGTCGCTCGGTGATCGCGCGATCGAAGACCCGGAGTCCCCAGCGCCGGGTGTGATATCCCCAACGTCTTGCAGACCACGCCGAACAGCAGAGCCCAGCTGGACAACGATTGCTCCGGTACGCACCGTCGCGGAAACGAACGACTGGTGTGCGGCACGGTATCTCATGGCTCAGCAGTTTTCCGCTCAGGACTTGAGGCTCGTCCTTGCGCACGATTTCGAATCGTAGCTCGTCGCCAGCGGGAATCTCACGCATCAACTTGCCGATCGTCGCAGCCTTGAGCGGTGTGCCGTTCAAGCGCAGAACCACGTCGCCAGGCTGGAAACCCAAGGCCGCCGCCGTCAGACCGGGAACCGGAGTGGTGGCCACCAGGCCTTCGCCGCTTCCCAGCCCATGCTTTTCAGCCAAACTCTTGGAAAGGCCAGAGAAGCTCAAGCCCAGGGCGCCGCGTCTCGGCAGCGGTTGGTTGTTTTTGGGGGCGTCAGCGCTGGGCGCCTCCGCGGGGGCAGCGGCCGTCGCTGTCTGGGCGGCGGCGGCCGGGTTGCTGATCAGCAACCACGCTGGCTGCAGGAACAAAACTACGGTAAGCAGGTGGCTAGGGCACGCATGTTGGGAAGGGAGCGAAGAGTTGCACGCGGGGACACGGGGGGGCGTGCGGTTGGAGGCAGCTGGTCCCGGTTCAAGCCGTTGGACCAGACCGATCGGGCGCCACTTGCGGATCGTGCTGGCCACTATTTCTGGTGGGAGCTCCAGAGCCCATCGACCGGGACCGGCCGACTCGCCCGAAGCCATGATGCCGAGCGCCTGGCGCCGTGCATCTCAGCTTGCCCGTTGGGCCTCTAGCGCCGTCGCGGCTTACGGATTCGGTCAAATCCAAAAATGGTTCCTGTTCGTCCGCGCAAGAAGTCTGCGCCGCAAATTTGGCTCTCCCCCGAAACACGCTTCCTGCCTTTTCCCCGGCACCGCCACCAAGGCTTGCTTGGGACGGCACACCGGTTTGCCAGCGCACTACAGTCAGCCTTCCGCGTTGACGCCGGCTTTGCGACTCTGGGCGGTTCTCCCCGGCCAGAATCGCAGCGGGCCCCGGCGGAACGAATTCCGTCGGGGCCCGCTGCTGTGGAGACCTCTGGGCCTGTGCTAGGAGCCGATCGTGACCAGCAGCCGGTCCGAGAGGGACACGTTGGCCGCAATGGAGCAGGGGCTCGCCCCGGTGAGCAGCACGGTCCACTGGGCGATCAGTTGGGCGCCGATGGCTGTCGTGCGGCAGGGGATCGCCAAGTTGACCGCTGCGTTGCCGGCGGCCACCGGCACAGTGACCGTGATGAAGTAGGGTTCCAACACACAAGCTCCGCAGGGAATCGGCAGCGCGGCACCGTTGACCGCGATGTTGAGGATTGCCGCTGGCGCGGCGGCATCCGCACCGCTCAGGGTGCAGGCGAAGGAGCCGACACCGATGGCCGGCGACTGGTTGACGCCCGAGCTGCCACCCCCGCCGCAGCCACCGCCCTGGGAAACGGCGCTGCCGCTTTGGGCCGCCAACACCAGGGCGCGGGACTGGATGTCGGCATCGAAGGGCAGCACCGCCGGGATGCGCTCCCACAGGATCATGGCGCGGTCGTTGCCATCGCCGCCGCTGCTGGGCAACTCGCCGGCCATGGCGGGCAGCCGGTTGAGGCCGGTGTCCGTGGAAACAGCGCTGACCGGCTCGCACTCCACGCAGGTCAAGGGATCGACGCCCTTGACCAGAATGTCGTAGTCCAGGCTGCCGCCTTCCACGGCCCAGCTGACGAAAGCCTTGGAGCCCATCCACAGCACCGCGGGCTCCACTTCATCGGAGTTCAAGGTGGCGTCCACACTGATCGGACCAGCGCTTATAGACAAGGTTGTGCCGTTGAACTGGTAGGCCCAGGCGCGCACGTCGTATTTGGTCGCCCCGGGGGTTTCCGTGCTTTGGGCCGCCATGAGCCAACGGGCATTGGTGGAGCTGACCGGATAGCCATCCACCGCCGGCGCCAGCACGCTCAGGTTGGGCACGGTTGCGGAAAGCGAAGGCGTCAGCAGCACGCCGTCACGGCGCACGACCACCGCACGCACTTCATCGCCGATCAGGCCGCGCGAGCGCCAGGTCAGCAGGTAGAGGCCGGCATTGCCGCCGGTGCGCGGCAGAGCCACCTGGTCGCTGCCGAACAGGCTCTGCCCAGGGGGCACGATGGGCGCGCCGCTCACGGCGGGCACGCCGAAAGCTCCGGGGATCAGGCGCAATCCGGTGGCGGTGGTGCCGCCGTCCGCATAAAAGAGCAAATTGGCATCCCCTTGGCCGGTGAGGGCTTCGCTGCCCAGCGCCAGGTCCGGCCCGACTTCTTCGCTGGTTGCAACGACCGTGGTGGACGCGGAAACCGAACCCGAGGGGAGCACCGAGCGGGCCAACAACCCGAAGGGCCCCAGGAAGAAGTTGGCGTTGCGGTAGACCACCAGGAAGCTGCCAGCATCGCGGAAGGTGCCCACCACCGGATCCTTCAGGTACAGGCCCGCCCCGCTGGCCACGGTGATCAGGCCGCCCACCGGCGCGCCCTGCAGGTCCAGCATTTGGGCACGCACCTGGGCCTGGGACAGGGAGACATCCACGGACCAGACCGCCAGGTATTGGCCCAGGCCGGCGTGGAAGGCGACATCCACGCTGGCGGCGTCCCCCGACGTGGCGGTGTTGCCCACAGAGCCGATCAGAGGATCCAAGACCATGGGGTAGCTGGCGCTATCCACGAATTCCGCTGGCAGCCGCAGCCACAGGGCACCGTCCTCGGCCAGCAGATCACCCACCTGCGTGCGACCCGCAGCGTCGATGCCCAGCACAGCGCTGACGGACAGCAATTCCTGTCCAGCCAGGTGCAAGCGCTGCTCGCTGCCCCAGACCCCCGGAGTGCTCCAATCCAGGCTGCTGCTGGTGGCCAATTGGACCAACAAATCGCCTTCCCCAGCCGGCTCTGCCGCAAACGTGAAGTGCTGCTCCAGGCCGCCTGGGCGGCTCTCGTACCACTCCAGCAACTCAGGGCGCGCATAGACCGCGCGCGTCCCCTCCAAAGTCGGGGCGAGCTCCTGACTCGCATAGCTGCGCGACCAGGCGCCGCGTTGTACGCCAGCGAGGCTCATCTGAAGCTCAGCGTTGTGTTCGAAGCTGCGGCCCAGCACCGGCGTCACGGAAACGCCCGTGGGGCTCAAGGTTGCCGTCCAGCTGGGCCCCGCCCCGACGATGCGCCCGTCCAGGGTGCTGAGCCCGTGGCTTTCGCCGGTGCTGGGCATCGGCAGGTCTTGTTGGGCCTGGGCCCAGGGAGCGGCCACCCAAGTGGCAAAGAGGGCCAGCAGAGGCAGAAGCGGGGTCTTCATGGGAGTCACTGGAGCAGAGAAAACTGGAAGGTCGAGAGTCGTCGTGGCAGTGGGAATCAACGCTGCCGAGCCAAAGTCGCCCGGTCGGGCGCGGTCCGCGGTGCGTTTCAACAACACAACCGCCAAAGGGCCAAGCGCAGCGCTGCCGACCCAGAAGTACGTCGTCTTTGGGGTCAACCGATGATCACCCGTAGTGTGTTGCTGAAGTGCGCGGGCAAGGCTGGACACTGGGGCAGGACCGAGGGCACCAGCCACTGCGTCACCAGACTCACGCCCGTCAGCGCCGGCACTTCCGGGATCTCCACGGCGATTTCGCCTTCGCCGCTGCTGCTGGTGGTCACAGGCAGCATCAACAGGCTGCCCAGATCCACCCGCAGAATGCAGTTGCCGCAGGCGAGGGGATTGCCCTCCATGCCGAGCAGGGCGTAGGCGGGCGCGCTGGGCTGATCGCTTTCCAGGGAAAGGTGCAGCCAGGGACCACTAAAGAAAACGCCCATGGAGGGACCCACAAACATGCCCGCGGCTACGGCTCGACCGGCGCTGCCGCAGCCACCGCCCAGGTCCGTCGCGCGTCCCGCCTGGGCGAAACGGCGTGCGCCCAGGTCGCCATCCAACTCGGTGTAGAGGAAGAACAGATCATCAGCTGTATTGGAGTCGCTGACTTCTGTGCTGGTCTGTCCGCGGTACAGACCCGTCAAGGCCCCGGAGATCAACAGACCGCTGCCGCCACTGGCAGCCCCCCCCAATTGCGCGCCTGTCAGCCCATCCAGTGTGTAGCACTCGATGATGGGATCTTCGCCAAAATCGCTATGGCTATAGGCCAAAACGGCACCCTCGCCGGTCATGGCCACGTTCAGGCGCGTGTAGCCTTCAAAGTAGGTTACAGCGCTGTACTCGGTAAAGTCGCGCTCAATCAGGGTTCCACTGGCCGCGTCGTACTGTAGTCCCAGGCCGAAAGTCGTGGCACCCTGCGACAAGTCGTACTGGCCCACGGCGATGAAGTTCTTGCCATCGCCATCGATGGCGCGATTGTAAGCGGCCATCATGAACGTTACCTCCGGCCCCAGGGCCAGCGCATTGCGATCAAACATACGGATGCGCAGGTCGTTGGTTGAGCTGGTTACCATTTCGGGATAGAAAACCGCAAAGCGGCCTTCCTGGCCGCCCTGGGAACTGATCGCGATGGCCGGGTAAGGGCCTGAGTTGGTGTCCAGGGTGGTGGTGATGGTCGTCCCGCTGCCCACAAATGTGGGCACACCGCTGGTGGGCACGTTGACCTGACGCAGCACGGCGGTCTGGGGAGCCGCGCTGGTCGAATAGATCAGCAACAGCTCGTCATCCACCGTGCTGACCTCATTGGACATGGCTAGGGGCCGCTCGGAGTTGCCCAGGGTGAAGGTCAGGGAACCGGCGCTGGAGAGCGCTCCGGTGCCCGCATCGACAGAACGGGCGAACAGGTCGGCCTGGGTGCCGAGGTCCATTTGGGACCAGACCACCAGGTAGCGGTTGGTCAACCGGCACCAGCCCACCAGGGGTTTGATCGCCCGTCCGGTGCTGTCCAGCACGAGCTGTGTGCCGACCAGGGCGCCGGTGCCGGAATTGATGCGCTGGGCCACCAGATTGCCCTCGGTGGCCGATGTGCTGGCCCGGTCAACCCACACCACCAGGTAGGTGTCGGAAGTTCCGCTGTGGGCGCAAACAGCGTTTTGCCATTCGCCGGTGTCGAGCGTCAGACTGCTGCCCAGGAGCTGCGGGCTAGCCCAAGCGGTCGAGCTCAGCAGGCTGAGCAACACACCGCAGATCGTCCACAAGGAGCGCGTTACGCAGGCAATTTTGGAGAACTTCATTCCAAGGTCACTCGAATGGCGTTGGAGAAATCGCAGCTTAGGACCGAGCACAGGGGCGCAAACACCGGAGTGGCCCACTGGACGGTGACGCCGACGCCGCTCAGCGCGCTATTGCTGGGGACGTTCACAGCCACGCTGGCGTTGCCCGATCCGGGCAGGGCCAGGGTGATGACTATCGGGTTGCTCGGGTCGACCAGGAGACTGCAGCTGCCACAGGATAAGCCCCCAAAGGACTGGCCGATCAGGGCGTAACTCGTGCCGGAGATTTGATCGGTGTCCAGGTGCAAGCCCAGTGTCTTGCCCACAATGGCGCCATTGGCCCAGGCGAAGCCGCCCTTGCCGCAGCCGCCGCCCAACTCCTGGGTGCGTCCCGGGCTCGTAAAGCGCCGCACGCGCAGGATGCCCGCGTCGCTTCCAAACAAACCTCCGGCAGCGCCATCAAAGCTGGGCAGAATGGCTTCATCGGCCGTGTTGCTATCGACGATGGTGGCTGCGTCGCTGCCGCTGAGCTGCGAGGCCACCAGACTATAGACAAAACCAACCACATCGATAGGACCCTCGAGCTGGTTGAGGGAGCCGCTGTCGAAGTGCCTCAGGAACCCGTCGTAGGCAGCGGAAGAAGCATCAAACCCTGAGTATTCCGAAGAGCCGATGATCACACCCTCTGGGGTCCAGGCGACGGAGGTCCCGATCAAGCCCAGATCGGTGGAAAGCGGGCCGGTAACCAGAGTCTTTGGTGCCACCCCTTGAACCAGCGCTCCGAGCAGTGGGTTGAAGTCATAGGTGGCCCCGCGCAACAGGGCGGCCACCCCGGAGCTAACCGAGTCCTGATCCCAAGCCAGCGCGAAGCGCTTGCCATCTCCATCCACATCCGGACGTCCCAGGCGGGTGGTCGTCAGACTGGTGGTTTGCACAGTCAGCTTGCTCCCCAGGGCGTTCGCATTGCGATCAAAGGCCTGCAGAACAATCGCAGCATTTGAGGCACCGGCGCTTTCAGCCCAGGTGACCGCATAGGTGTTGTTCTGACCGCCTTGGCTGGAAATGTGCACTCCCAGCTCCGTCGAAGTTGTCGTGGGAGCCACGCCCAAGGTCACCGCGCTGCCCACGAAGGCCGGGAATCCGCTGGTGGGCACAGTCACCTGACGGAGGATGTAGCTGCCCGAAGCGCTCAAATAGGTCAACAGCAGCTCGTCATCCGCTGTAGTGGTTTCGTTGCTGAGGTCATAGGGCTGCTCCGAGCCGCTTGGGCTGAAGATCAGGGCGCCACCTGAGCCCAGGGCCCCGTTGGTGGGGTCCACGGTGCGCGCGATCAGGTCGGCTTGGTTGGCAAGGTCATCCTGGGCCCAAACGACCAGGAATCGGTTCGGCACGCGGGACCAGCCAGCAACGACATCCTCCGCGCGGCCGGTGGTATCCAGGGCCAGTTGGCTGCCTTGCAACGCAAAGCTCGAGCCGTTGTAGCGTTGTGCAACCAGGTTGCCAGCCTCGTTGGCCCAGGCCAGCAGGTAGTTGTTGCTGGTTCCACTGTGGGCAATTGCAAAGCAGAAGGGCCGCGGGTCGTTGCTCACGGTGATCGCGCTGCCGATCAGCGGATCGAGCAGCACAGGCCAGGTGGCCGTATCCAGAAAATGATCGGGCAGGACGTATTCCAGTTGATCCTCGACGAGTCGCAAGGAGCCGGCACAACTCTGGCCCAGGGCATCGATGCCGGTGACCCCGCCGAAGCGCACCACGGCTGAGCCCTCGGCGTCCAGCAGCAGCAGCTCGCCGCCTTCCAACTGGGCCTGGTGGGGGCTCGAGAGTTTGAAGCGCACCACCAACTCGCCGTCGGAGCCGACGGGCTCGGCGAAGAGCAGGCTGTGCTCCAGACCCGCGGGCTGGGCTTCAAAGCGCTCGCTGACCGTGGGCCAGAGAGTCCGTTGGCCGAGGCGCGGGTTGTGTGCTTCGATCGCCAGCGGTCCCGCGGCTGGATCGGTCCAGCTGGTGTCACCGCGCTGCAGCCCTTCGACCTCCAGCTCGAAGACCGTGGCGCCCTTGGGGCCCTGCCAGCGCAGACCCGCGGGGCTGATTTCGGCTGCGTATTGGGGGCCGGTGGCCCAGCAAGCGCCCTCCCCAGGCGTCAGGCCGCAGGAGCTGGCCATCAGCCGCGCCAGACCCGGCGCAGGCTCTTCGGCAGCCGCTTGGGCGCCAGCGGGGTCGCCCAGCAGGGGCAGGATGAGGAGCGGGAGCAGGGCGGGGAGCTGGCTGGGGAGGCGCATGGGTGGGTTTTGCGCCGCGGACTGTGCGGCGGCATAAATTCAATCCCCATTTGCCCGACCGCATCTCAGAGCGGCCCCCGGAATTCTCCGAGAACCCGGTCAACACAGGGCTTGGGGCTGGTTTTTGTGGGGTCCGGAACGGCTCGAAACGGGTTTCCAACGCTGGGCAGTCGCTCCCCAACCTCCCCCCGGACCAGGCGCCATCCGGCCGCCTGCGCCCGCGCCAGCCGCCCTTGGCGGGCCCAGGCTCTGCCTCCGAGCTCGACTGGCACGAGGGCTGCCTGGCGCCCCAGCCGAATGCCCCGAGCTCTGGCTACTCACCAGGAGCCACGGCTAAACGCTTCTATTTGGCCCCCAAAACGCCGCCTGGGGACGCCGCTTTTTTCGAGCGCCAATCGTCAAGGGCCAAAGGCCCTTCGCCCTCGGCCCTTAGGCCAATTCGGTTTTATCCTCGATCACACCGACCAAGATGCGGTGAATGGGGCGTTTGTTGGCGATTTCGAGCACCCGTTGGCGCTCCTCTGGGCTCAGCTCCCCCTCCATATCTCATGGCTCTTCCCTAGACCCCGCCTCCCTCCCCTACGCCACCAGAAAAACAAGAAAATCTATTCGCGGGCGAAAAATCAAGCTCCCCGGCCCGGCGGCCTGCGCTGGCGGCTGCGCACGCCGCTTGGCCGCTGGGCCTGGCGCTGGGAATTTGTGGGTCACTTACCGGAGTGAAGAGGTGAAGAAGCAAGGCGAAGAGCCCTGGAGGGGCGGAGGCCGAGGTTGCCGTCGCGGTACTCCGGCGTGTAGGTGAAGCGGTACGCCGAGCGCGCGTCCGAGGCGGCGTCGTTGAAACTGCCGCCGCGGTTCACGCGGATCGAGGAGCCAGACCACGGCGACAACGGGTCCTTGCCGGCGTTCTTGCCGTAGAAACCCGAGTCGTAGCCGTCCAGGCACCACTCCCACACGTTGCCATGCACGTTGTGCAGGCCAAACGCATTCGCTCGGAACGAACCCACTCGCGCGTGGACCGTGTTTCCGTCGTCGTGGTCCTTCTCCCAAGCCGGCCAACTTGCGAATCCGTTCGCCTTGCCGTATGCGTCAGCCAAGTTCGCCACTCCGGCGAGCGCCGGCAGGTCATCCCCGCTCCAGTACACGCTCGCCGTTCCGCCGCGTGCGCCGCACTCCCACTGCGCCTCGCTCGGGAGCGAGAGGCCAAGGATGTCCATCAGCGCTACGCACATCGGCCAGCTCACTTGCTCCACCGGATGCAGCGAACTCCAGCCGTTGCCGTCGCGGTTCCACGACTTGGAGTAACGCCAGGGTCCGTACACGCTCGGATTCACAGCCGCGATCCGCTCCCACTGACCCTGCGTCATCTCGTACTTCGACAAGAAGTACGCGCTCAGCTCCACCTCGTGCACCGGGCCTTCGTCGCTCTGCGCCTGCGGATCGTGGTTCTGCGCGCCAGGCTTGTTCTGCGCGCCCATCCAGAACGTCCCGCCCGGAATCAGCACGAACACGAGGCCCGTTCCCTCGGTCAGCACGAGCTTGCCGTCCGCGCCGCGCGCCGCCGGCTCGCCCGTCTGCAGGTGCGAGAACTCCCACAGCTCTGAGTCCGGGTCCATCCCGATCGGCAAGAGGCCCATCTGCGGCACGATCTCCAGCCCGCCGTACTTCGGCGAAGACCGGATCGCGGCGATCGCTTCATCCCACAGGCGCTTTGCCTCCGGCCCGTCCACGCTGCGCTCGCCGATCGACTTCGCGAACGCGTAGCGCTTCCCAACGCCCCAGCCGAAGGGCTCAGCCAAGACGTCGTTCATCAGGCCGGTCCTCGGATCGCGGAGCTGCTCCAGGTCGCTCACCAGCTTCACGAGCTGGCGGTTCCACCACTCCTGTTCCGGGTCGTCGAACTCATACGTCCGACGCTCGTTCACGAGCGCCGTGAGCGCAACGACCTCTTCGGCGAGCTTGTCGCGCGTCTCGCGACGCTTCGCGAGGTCGTCTCCACGCCACGAAGCAACGGCCTGCTCCAAATCGGCGGCCGACGACTTCAGCGCCTCGCCCCCCGGCTCCGAGAGCGCCGTGCGCTCCTCCGACAACGCCTCGTCGAACCGACCCCGCTTGAACAGCGCCCACGCCAGCGTGACGCGGATCCCCGAACGCTGCTCCTCGCTCGCCGCGTCCACTGCGCGACGCGCCAGCAAGAGCGCGCGCACCTCCTGGCCGTAGACCGGCTTCGCCGGATCCACCAGCGGCCAAGCGAGCGCGTTCAGCGCGTCCGCGTCCGCGGGCAGCGATTCCTGCGCCAGCTCCGCCTCGACGCTGGCCTCGCTCGGCCATGGATCCAGTTCCAGCATTTGCGAACACCAGAGCAGCTCCGCTTGCTGGGCCTGCAGCTCCGCGTGCCTGGGGTGCGACTTGCGCTCCGCCTGGATCTGCTCCGCGCTCAGCGGCTTCGCGTCGGCACGCAGCTCCGCGAGCTTGGCCTTCTGTTCCGCCAAGCTCAGGCGCTTTTTGAGTCCCTTCGCGGCGTCCGCGGGACGCCCAGCGATCAGCTCGTTCGCCCGCCGCAGCCAGTCCTCGTAGTCCCGAATCCTCTCCGGGTGCGCCGGCCACAGCTTTGCAGCCTCCGCCACCAGGTCGTCGTGGTCCTTCTGCGCCGACAGCGACAGCACGTCGTTTGCCTTCTGCGTCGCTTCGTCGGCGTTGCGCTGCGCCTGTTCGGCGTTCTGCCGCGCCTCGTCGGCGTTCTTGTTCGCCAGCACCAAATTGTCCTTCGCCGCGCTTTCACCCGCTTCGGCGCGCTCGGTCTGCTTCGCGAGGTCGGTGTTGGACTTCTCGAGCGACGCATTCGACTTCGCCAGTGCGTTCGCCGTCTGCACCTGCTGCACCAGCAGGCCCGAGATCACCAGCAGTGCCGCCGTCCCCACCGCCGCCGCCGAGCTCAGGCCCGGGTTGCGGCGGGCCCACTTGAGTCCGCGCACCAGGGCGCTCGGGGGGCGCGCGAGGATCGGCTGGTTGGAGAGGTGCCGCCGCAGGTCGGCCGCGAACTCGGCCATGGACTGGTAGCGGCGGTCCGGGTCCTTTTCGAGCGCCTTGCCGCAGATCACCGATAGCTCCCGCGGGCACTGGGAGCGGATCTTCGAGGGCTGCGGCGGCTCGAAGAACAGGATCTTCTGGCTGATCTGGTGCGTGGTGTCGCCCTCGAACGGCCGCCGCAGGCTCAAGAGTTCGTAGAGCACCACCCCCAGGCTGAAGATGTCCGTGCGCTGGTCCAGGCCGATGCGTTTGGCCGTGACCTGCTCGGGACTCATGTAGTAGTAGGTGCCGGCGAAGTCCCCGGTCACCGAGACGAAGGAGTCGTCGGCGACCCGCGCCAGCCCGAAGTCGGTCAGCTTCGGCGAATCGTCCGGCGCGATCAGGATGTTCTGCGGCTTGATGTCCCGGTGGATCACGCCGGCCTGGTGCGCGGCCTCGAGCCCGTCGGCCAGGGACGCCACCAGCTCCGCTGCGCGCTTGTAGTAGCCCTCCGGCGTCTTGTCCTCGGCGCGCAGCTCGTCCAGGAAGTCCTTGAGCGTCCACGAGCCCTCGACCAGCTCCTGGGCGATCCAGGCCGGGTCGCTGGCGCCATCGAAGGCCAACGTCCGCACGATCGCGGGGTGCGAGAGCCGGCCTCCGGCCCGCGCCTCGCGCTCGAAGCGCTCCAGCGAGCGCGTGTCCAGCCGATCCGGACGCACGAACTTGAGCGCCACCAGGCGCCGCAGCTGCCCGTCGTAGGCCTCCCACACCTGACCCATGCCGCCCGCGGCCAAGAAGCGCCTGAGCTCGAAGTGCGCCACCCGCGTGCCCGGCTGGAGCGGCTGCTCCGCATCGGTGGGGGACTCGGCTTCCGCCGCCCGCCCCCGCCGGCCCCGGAAGAGGCCGCCCGGCTTGGCTCCCAGGACTCGCTGCACGTCGGCCTCGATCCCTGGCCAGGCGGCCAGGCGCCGTGCCAAGCGGGATATCAGCTCCGGCCGGTCCTGCAGCGCCGGCTGCTCCGCTGCCCAGGCGCGGAACTGGTCTGCGCCCGCCTCAGGGTGGGAAGCGAGGAAGCCTTCGATCAGCGAGTCGATCGAACTGTCGTCGGGGTCGGGCGGGCGTCCCATGCGAGGAGACGGGCGAGGCTGGGCGAGGGGAGCAAGCCAAGGATAACTGGAATCGGACGAGGTCGCCTACAGCGGCCGAGTCGAAGCACAGGCCGCCCGACTTGTCCGGGGCGAGGGGCGGGCCTGATTCCGGTCAGGCCTTGGGAGTTTCCGATCCAGTCCGAGGGCGCGCCCGTGCCGACCGATGCTCCCCGCCCTCGTCCCGGTTGCGGCCGAGCGGGGCCTCGGTTGGAGCTCTTCCAGCCGAAGTCGCCAGCGGGTGCGACCTCGAGGACTCTTGCGCCTGCATGGGGTGTGCGGCGGGACGCAGGGGAGCCGCTTGGCGCTTGACGGATAATGAGACAGGCACCTGAGGGGCCTGTCTCATTATCCAGTTCGCGCCGGTCCCGGCGCTTGGTGAGCCTGGTGCCAGCCCAGCCGCCACCCAGGCCGGTCAGAGGTACAGGCCCGGACCGCGGGGCCGCAGGCCCGGGGCACGACCCGTGGCGATGCGGTGGGCCCACAGGCGGCCCAGGTGCAGGCGGCGGCGGGGAGTTCGCGGCAGGGTCCCGATGGCCTCACCGAGGCCCGGCGCGGCGAGGGGATCGTTGAAGGCCAGTTCCGCGAGCCGATCGCGGCGCGCCAGCGCCAGCCGGTGCTTCCGGCGCCGCCCGTGGGTCGCACCGCGGGGAGCACGCGGGGCCTTGGGCGTGCCGCGGCGCAGGGGGCGATCGAGGCGATCGGGACGGAGGCGCAGAAGAGGGCGAAGGCCGAAGGGGAGTTGGATCTTCATGCCCTCCACAGACCCCTTCGCCGACGGATTCCCGAAGATTCCTGGTTTTTTGGGGGTCCAAGGGCGCGCTCGAGCGGCGCCCTGAGAGGGGGGCGGCTGCCAGGGGCCGGTCGTCGGCGCTGGCCATCTAGCAGCGCTCCCAACGGGTGCGTGGCGGTTCCGCAGACCATTCAGAGGACCTTGGGTTCGGGGGCTGCGACCTCGGCCCTCGGTGGGCTGCCAGGCAGTCATGGCCGGTCCCTTGGACAACTTGCGCAAAGCTGCGCGGGAGTGGGCTCGAAGGGGTCGATCGGAGTCGGCCGAACCGGTCGTCTGGGGGCCGGGCTCGGCTGCGGCCGGGAAGCGCCTCAAGGCCACAGTTGCTGCGCCTGGCCGGGCTGTCGGGCTTTCGGGGCGCGCGCTCTGCGCGAAAGGAGCGACCACTGCCAGCGGCTCAGAGGTTCTGAAGAAATCGGCGCGCGGCGCCGATAGCAGCCCCTACGGCCGCCGGATGGCGGCCCAAAGGCATGCTGCCGGGCCGGTCTGAGTGCTCGAGCGCAACCCGAGTCGACTTGGTTCTCAGCCTTTCAGGAATCCAGCTGTCGTCCAAGGCGCAGGCGGGCTTTGGCCCACAGGGCCTGGGCGGCTTTTTCGGAGAGGCCCAGGATCGCTGCGACCTGCTGCCAGGGCAGGGCTTCGAGGATGCGCAGCTCGACCACCCGGCGTTGGGTCGGCTCGAGTTCGGATAGGGCCGCGAGGACACGCTGCCGTTGTTCTTCGGCCAGCAGGGCGCTGGCCGGGGAGGGGCCAGGGGCCGCGGGGGCTTGGGCGGGGGCTTCGAGCGCGGAGTCGGAGTGCGAGGCGCCGAGGGAGAGCCGTCGGCCGCCATCCCGTTTCTGGCGGCCCAGGTCGCG
Source organism: Planctomycetota bacterium (assembly GCA_044359835.1). Classification (GTDB taxonomy): domain Bacteria; phylum Planctomycetota; class UBA1135; order UBA1135; genus JBIKLM01. The sequence goes on along the minus strand of JBIKLM010000003.1, from coordinate 21,754 downwards.
GGCCTTCTTGCGCAGCTTGTTGCGCATCAGCGCGGCCAACCAGTTGCGGAAGTCCTGGCGCCCCTGGAAGTCGCCCTTGTGCAGGTCGCGAACGGCCTCGCGCAGCACGGTCTGCTGGAGGTCTTCGGAGTTGAGTTCGGCCCGCAGTCCGGCGCCCAGGTCGCGCCGGGCCTGGGCGCGCAGCTCGGCTTGGTAGTGCCCCAGCAGTTCTCCCAGGGCAGCCTGGTCCCGCCGCCGGACCCGTTCGAGCAGTTCGAGGAACCGCGACTCGTCCAGGCCGTCGGTCCTGTTCGGGGCGCGCCCCGCGCCGCGCTGGGGCTCGGCGTCGGGCTCCTGATCGGGGGTTTCGCGCGGTTGCATGCTGCGATTGTGGCTGCTTTCAGTCTCCCGGGAGTCCGGTTTCGTTGCGCAGGATAAACCTGGAAGGCTGGGGCTGCCTGCAAGGCCCAGGGGGCGGCTGGATCCGGAGGGTGACGAGGCCGATGTCGCAGGGAGGCGGGAAGGTGAATGGCGCTCCCCTGCCTGGGAACCGTCCGTTGTCCAGCACCAGCGATCGCCTCGCTCAACAAACTGGCAGAGGAGTCGATTGACACCCCTGTGAACGCCTCACGGCGCGGTGTACGAACCCAAGAATCGGTCATTCGGCGAGCGCGCCATTGGAGACCCGGAGTCCCCAGCGCCAAGGGTAGTGTCCCCGACGTCCTGCGGGCCACTCACAACAGCAGAGCCCAGCCGGGCAACGATTGCTCCGGTACGCAACGTCGCGGAAACGAGCGACTGGTGTGCGGCACGGTATGGTCGGTATGGTCAGCGCCTCACAGCGCGGGCGGGGCGGAGGCCGAGGCTGGCGCTGCGGGCCTCCGGCGGGTAGAAGTGGCGGTACGCCGAGCGCGTGAGCGAGGCGACGTCGTCGAAGCTGCCGCCGCGGGACACGCATTTCGAGGCGCCAGACCAGGGCGACATTGGATCCTTGCCGACGTGCTTGCCATAGATGCCCGGGTCGTACCCGTCTAGGCACCATTCCCACATATTGCCGGCCACCTCGTGCAGGCCGAAACCATTGCCTGGGTAAATGGGGTTGCCCACCGCGCAGTGCACGGCGCTGCCATCCTCCAGATCCGGCCAGTTGGCGATGCCTGGCCACGGTGCGCCCGACTTCTTCGCCGTCTGGTCGGCGATGTTTATCTTGCCCCGCAGGCTCTCGCGATCCTGACCCGTCCACCACGCGGTCGAGGTCCCGCCGCGCGCCCCGCACTCCCACTGCGCCTCGCTCGGCAGCGACAGGCCCAAGCTCTCCAGCAGCTCAAAGCACATCATCCAGCTCACCTGCTCCACCGGGTGCAAAAGCGATGGAGCCAGGCCTTCGGGCGGCTGGTAGCCGCTCGGATTGCTCGCCGCGATCTGCTGCCACTGGCCCTGCGTCATCTCGTATTTCGACAGGAAGTACGGGCTCAGCTCGACTTCGTGCACCGGGCGTTCGTCGCTCTGCGCCGCTGGGTCGTGGTTCTGCGCACCCGGCTTGTTCTGCGCGCCCATCCAGAACGTCCCGCCCGGAATCAGCACGAACACCAAGCCCGTCTCTTCCGTCAGCACAAGCTTGCCGTCCGCGCCGCGCATGGCTGGCTCGCCCGTCTGCAGGTGCGCGAACTCCCAGAGCTGCGAGTCCGGGTCCATGCCAATCGGCAGCAAGCCCATCTGCGGTACGATCTCCAGCTCGCCGTACTTGGGCGAGGCCCGGATCGCGGCGATCGCCTCGGACCACAGGCGCTTTGCCTCCGGCCCATCGACGCTGCGCTCGCCGATCGCCCTCGCGAACGCGTAGCGCTTCCCAACGCCCCAACCGAAGGGCTCGGACAAGACGTCGTTCATCAGGCCGGTCTTCGGGTCTCGGAGTTGCTCCAGGTCGTTCACCAGCTTCATCAGCTGGCGGTTCCACCACTCCTGCTCCGGGTCGTCGAACTCGTAGGTCCGACGCTCGCTCACCTCGCTCGTGAGCTTGGCGACCTGTGCGGCCAGGGCGTCGCGCTCCTGACGCTGCCTCGCGAGTTCGTCCCCGCGCCACGCGGCAACCGCTCTCTCGAGATCCGCCGCCGAGGACTTCAGCCTGTTGCCGCCCCGCTCTGAGAGCGCCGTGTGTACCTCAACCAGTGCCTCGTCGAAACGACCGAGCTTGAACAGCGCCCACGCCAAAGTGTCGCGGATGCCAGCGCGCTTGTCTTCGTCCGCCGCGATCACGGCGCGTCGCGCCAGCAGCACCGCGCGCACCTCTTGGCCGAACACCGGCTTCGCCTGATCGACCAGCGGCCAGACCAGCGAGTTCAGCGCATCGGCGTCCCTGGGCAAACTCTCCTGCGCCAGCTCGGCTTCCACCTCAGCTTCGCTCGGCCAAAGCTCAGCGCCCAGCATCCGCGAGAGCCACAAGAGCTCCGTCTGCTTTGCCGACAGCTCCGTGTACTTGGGGTGCGACTCGCGGTCGGCCTGTATCTCCGCGGCGCTCAGCGCCTTCGCGTCGCGTCGCAGGTCCGCGAGCTTCGCCTTGTGCTCCGCGAGACTCTGCCGCTTCTTAAGGCCCTTGGCCTCGTCCGCTGGGCGGCCCTCGATCAGCTCGTTGGCGCGCCGCAGCCAGTCCTCGTACGCCGGGATCATCTCCGGATGCGCGGGCCACAGTGTTGCTGCCTCGGCCACCAGGTCGTCGTGATCTTTCTGCGCCGAGAGTGCCAGCACGTCGTTGGCCTTCTGCGTTGCTTCGTCGCGGGCGAGCTGGGCGGCGGTCGCATTGCGCTCGGCCTGCTCGGCGTTTTGCCGTGCCTCCCGCTCACCTGTCTCCGCACGGCGGGTCTGCGAGGCGAGGTCGACGTTCGACCGCTCCAGATCCTTCCCTGTGCGCACCTGCTGCACCAGCAAACCGGAGATCAGCGCCAGGGCCACGCCGCCCACCGCCAGGGCCGCGCTGGGGGTCGGGTTGCGGCGCACCCACAGACCCAGCTTGACCCACGGGCTCGGCGGGCGCGCCAGGATCGGCCGATTGGCCAGGTGCCGGCGCAGGTCGGCGGCCAGCTCGGCCATCGACGCGTAGCGGCGCTCGGGCTGCTTGGCGAGGGCCTTGCCGCAGATCACGGAAAGATCCGCCGGGCACATGGAGCGGATGCGCGCGGGCTCCGGCGGATCCCAGAACTGGATGCGCTCGCTGATCTGCTGGATCGTGTCGCCCTCGAACGGGCGGCGCAGGGCCAGCAGCTCGTAGAGCACCACGCCCAGGCTGAAGATGTCCGTGCGATGGTCCAGCTCGAGGCGCCGCGCCGCCACCTGCTCCGGACTCATGTAGAAGTACGTCCCGCCGCCTTCGCCGGTCATCGACTGGAACGGATCGTCGCTGACGCGCGCCAGGCCGAAGTCGGCCACCTTGGGCGTGTCGTCGGGCGCGATCAGGATGTTCTGCGGCTTGAGATCCCGGTGGATCACGCCCGCGTCGTGGGCCACTTGCAGGCCTTCGGCCAGGGCGGCGACCAGCCCGGCGACCTGGCGGTAGTAGCCCTTGGGCAGGCTCTCTTCGCTGCGCAGGTCGTCCAAGAAATCCTTGAGCGTCCAGGCGCCTTCGACCAGCTCTTGCGCAATCCAGGCCAGCTCGCCTTCGCGCCCGAAGGCCAGGGTGCGCACCAGGTTGGCGTGGGCCATGCGGCCGCCGGCGCGGGCCTCGCGCTCGAAGCGCTCGAGGGCCCGCAGGTCGACCTGCTCGGGCAGCACGAACTTGAGCGCAACCGCCCGCCGCAGGCTCTCGTCGAAGGCCTCCCAGACCTCGCCCATGCCGCCGCGGCCGAGCAAGCGGCGCAGCTCGAAGTGCGCCACGCGGGCGCCGGGCGCGAGCTGACCTCCGGCGCCGCGCACGGAATCCGTGGGCGGCGGCCGCCGCTGGCCCGGCCGGAAGACGCTGGCATCCGCCGCGGAGCTCCCCTCGGGCTCGATCCCAAGCCGCGTGGAGAGCTCGCTCAGCAGGCGCTGGGGTTCGGAGCTCCAAGCGGCCAGGTCGCGGATCCAGGCGGGATGGCGGGCCAGCTCGCGCTGCCCGGCGGCCCAAGCGGCGAACTGGGCCGGGCTGGCCGCGGGGTGGCTGTCCAGGAAGCCCGCGACGCGGGACACCAGGGCGACGGCATCGATCTTCTGGGCAGCGCTCATGCGGGGGGCGGTCGGCGGCCGAGGGGGCGGCTGAGCATGCGCCTTTTTTTTCGTCTTTGGGAGGTTCCGGCAGGCTCGGCAATCCTCCGCGCGCAGCGTTGATCCGCTCCTGCGTTTGCGGCAAGAGGCGGAGCAAGGCTTCGTTCGGCGGTCTCCTGAGCCTCCGCGGCCGCCGGATGGCGGCCCAAAGGCATGCTGACGGCCTGGTCTTGTGGCTCGGGCGCAGCCCGAGTCGATTGTTCCCAGGCAGTCAGCGGCGGCGCTCGACCTTGAGCGGTCGTTTGCCCTGGGTCTGGGGCGTGTAACGCAGGGGCAGCAGCTCGACCCCCAGTGGGCGGGCGAGCTCGTGGAGCTCGGCTTCGGCCTCGGCCGGCGTGGCCTGGCCCGCCAGCAGCGCGGCCACCAGGCGCCCGTCCGCCAGGCGCGCCAGGGCGCGCACCGAGCGGCCCCCGTGGCGCCCGACCTCGGCCGCTTCGCTGCCGAACAGCTCGCCGCACTGGGTGCGCAGGTGCTCGAGCAGGCACTCCACCAGGCCCTCGGCGTAGAGCCGCGGCAGGTCCGGTGCGATGTGCTCGCGATAGATCCGGCGCCCCTGACCGGTCTGGATCAGCGAGAGGTGCGGCTGCACGTGGCGGAAATGGAAGGCCAGGAAGCGGTCGCCGATGCGATAGACGCCCTTGCGGCTCCTGAGCGGATCCGGATCGGTCAAGGGCACCTGGCGCTCCACCAGGCCGAGCTCGCGCAGCACGTGCAGGTATTTATTGGCGGTGGTCGAATCGATGCCGACCGAAAGGGCCACGTCGCCGACCTTTTCGGCGCCGCGGGCCACGGCGTGCAGGATCGAGTTGTAGGTGGCCGGGGTGTTGAGCTCGGTGCGCAGCAGGAAAGCCACCTCGTCGAACAGGTAGCCCTCCGGGCGCAGAACCTCGCGCTGCAGGTTCTTCTCGAGGTCGAGGTCGGTGTCGAAACGCTGCAGATAAGCCGGCATGCCGCCCAGGATCCCGTAGGCCTGCACCCGTTCGGTCAGGCTCCAATCCGCGAAGAACTGCAGCGCCGAGCTGGGCGCCAGGGGCTCGAGGCGCCGCTGGGCCGTGCGCCGGCCGAACAAAGGCGAGCGCTCCGCCAGCACCTCGCGCTCCATGAACGAAACCTGGCTGCCGCACAGCACCAGCATCAGCTGGCCGTGTTTGCCCTGGGTGTCCCAGAAGCGCTGCAGCAGCGAGGGCACGCCCGGGTTGGCCTCGCACAGGTAGGGGAACTCGTCGAGCACCACCACCAGGCGCTCTTCGCGCGCGCGCTGCGCCGCGTAGCCCAGGGCCGCGCTCCAGTCGGCGAACTCGACGCCGTCGAGCAGCGGGTCGTCCAGGGCCTCGCGCAGGGTGCGCCGGAACGCGGCCAGGTTGTCCTTGTCGCGCACCTGGGCGGCCAGGAAGTAGACCGCCCGCCGCCGCTGGCAGAAACGCTGCAGGAGCTCGGTCTTGCCGACCCGCCGGCGGCCATAGAGCACGAAGAACTCGGGCCGGCCGGAGTCGGCCAGTTCCTCGAGGACGGACAATTCCCGGTCGCGGCCGATGAAGGAGCGCATGCAAGTAATATACGGATGGGTATATTACCGGAGGGTATGCAATCGGCGCGGCGTATCTGCCCTGGGACGCTGGAGCCTTCGCCGCGGGTCGGCGCGGGTCGCCTCGGCGGCCAGCGGCCGGGTTGCACGGGGGCTCGGGGGGACTGGGGGACGGCCGCTGGGGGCCGGTGGGGCTGCGCAGGGGGGCGAGGGAGCCCCGGCGAGCCCTGGTCCCTCCTGCCGTCCGAGGTCGGGCCCGATCCTCGGTCAGGGCCCGAAGGGCCAGGGTACCGGGCCGGCGGGCAGCTCCAGGCGCTGCCCCGGGGCGGGCCAGGGCACGGGCTCGGCGCCCGCGGATCCATGGGCGATCAGCAGCGGGCGCGGGCCGTCGAGCGCGAGTTCTAGGCGCACGACGCCAGGGTCGCCGGTCCCCGGCGCGAGCTCGGAGAGGGTCCAGCGCTGGTCCCCGCGGCGGATGCTGGCCCCGGCGGCGAAGCGCGCGCCCGGGGAGCGGAAGACCTGCTCCATGGGCGAGCTGCCGAAGGGCTCGCCCCGGCTGAGGATCGCCAGGCCGCCGCCCTCCAGGCCGATCAGCGTCAGCGGGCGGGCGCCGAGCTGGACCACGCTGGCCCGTGGGCCCGCAGGGCGCTGCAGGGCCAGCTCGGCGCTGGGCACCAGGCCGGCCAGCGGGTTGGGCACGCCCAGCAGCAAGACCTGGTCGGCGCCGGCCGCGCGCGCCAGGGCGGCCGTCCGCTCGGCAAAGGCCCGGCTTTCCCGTGCGAAGTTCGCCAGCAAGAGGCCCTGTGCGGCGGTCGAAGCGGCGCTGAGCGGCAGGGCCAAGAACAGCGCCAGGCGCGTGCCGCGGGTGGCCGGGCCGCTGGTCAGCCAGGCGGCCAGCAGGGGCGCGAGGGCCGCGGCGGGCAGCAGCAGCAGGCGGTTGCTGGGGGGCGCCGCGATCTGCGGCGCGAGGGTTGCGAGGGCCAGGGCGCTCAGCAGGCCGGCGTGCCTGGGCATCGCTGCGCGGCGGGTCCAGACGAAGAGGCCGGCGGCCAGGGCCAGGGCCAGGGCCAGGAGCAGCAGCGGCGCGGAGAGCTCGGGCCGCTGGAAGCCCAGATCGGGCGGGTAGGGGGTCCACAGGGCCGCGGCCGATTCGAGCAGCAGGCGTGGGGCGCGCGCCAGGGTCGCGAGCGGCTGTGACCAGGGCTCGGGGTAGAAGCGGCTGCTGGCGCCGCGGCCGAGGGCCAGATAGAGCGCCAGGTACGCACCGGCCAGCAGCGCTCCGGCGAAGAGGGCGCGACCGCGCTGCGCGCGCGGCAGCAAGCAGGGCACGGCCAGCAGGAACACCAGGCCGGATTCCTTGCACAGCGTCGCCGAGAGCGCCAGGAGCAGCGCCCAGGCCGGGCGCGCGGGGCGTGCGCTGGCGCACAGGCAGGCGCCGGCGGCAAAGATGGCCTCGAGCAGCGAATTGCGGTTGGCCAGCCAGGCGACCGGAACCACGGAGGACTCGTCGGCGGCGAACAGCGCCAGGGCCAAGGCCTGGGCGCGCGGCGTCAGTCCGAGGCGTGCGTAAAGGCGTGCCAGCAGCGCCAGCAGGAACGCGAGGTAGAGCAGCGAAAGCAGCTGCTGGGGCCAGGCCGAGGCGCCGAAGAGCCACAGCTCGAGCGAGCGCACCGCGCTCGACAGGGGCCGCAGGAAGCGCACGGACCAATCCCCGGAGGTCCACCAGGGCAGCTCGCGGAAGCTGCCCGGTGAGGCCGCGCTGCCGAAGTCGTACAGGTCGAGGAACGAGAGGCCCCCGACGTTCCGCTCCGGCTCCGCCAGGGCCAGGCGCTGCGCATGGTCGTCCGCCAGGAACCCCACGCCGAGGGACGGGGCGTGCAGGGCCAGGGCGAAGACGATCGACAGCCATAGGATGCGACGGCTCACGGACCCCAGCATGGACCGCGCCTGCTCGCGGCCCAACGGCCGGCTGGCCCGATCCCCGGGACAGCACCCGGATCGGGCGACGGGCGGAGCTTCCCGGCCCCTCCTCCGTGCCGCTGCAGCGTCCTAAGCTGGCCCGATGCAACTCCTGCTCCTGGGCCTGGCGCTGGGGCTCCTGCCGATCGCTTGGGCCCTGCTCGCGCGCTATCTGCTGCAACACGCCCACGCCGGCGTCGAGGCGCGCTTCGCCGAGCTCTCGGCCGAGCTCGGGCGCCGCCGGGAGCTGCTCTCCCGCTGGCTCGGTCCGCCCGCGGCGATCCACGGCCAAGCGAGCGCGGCGGAGCCCATCCGCGGGCTGCTGGCCCGGGCCGAGGCCCTCTCGAAATCCGGCGATCGCGCGGCCTGGTTCGAGGCGGAGCGCGAGCTCGAGGCCCTGCTGCCGTCCGCGGCCGGGCCGGCTGGATCGGCCCCCGCGCCTTGGGCGCCGCAGCAGGCCGCCCTCTCGGCGGCGGCCGCGCGCTACGACGCCGAGGCGCGGGACTTCAACCTGCGCCTGCGCTCCCTGCCCAGCAACCTGATCGCCGCCCGCCTCGGACTCACTCCCTGGCCCCTGGCGGCCTTCGGGGCCGGGCAGACCCCCGCTGGGAGCCCAGCTACCGGTGCCGCGAAGGGCCGACCGCGCTGAACGTCGGCGCCGCTGTCTCGATACTCCCGTGGCCGGCCCGGAAAAGGGTCTGGACCCAGCCGCGGCGTCGCGCGATCCGCTCGGGCTGCCGGGATTGACCGATCTTGGGGCCTCGGATAGAAGCGCTGTATGTCGCCCCGCTCGCTGCCGCTGCGCTTCTATTGGCTGATCCTTTGGTGCGCGCTGTTCGTCTCGCCGCCCGCGTCCGCCCAGGGTGGCTTCGCGGTGCAGGAATTCAACAGCCGCGGGGTGCGGCTGCCGGTGCCGCGCGACTACGACACCGTTCCGGTGACGCCGGAGGAGTCGTGGATGCTGGTCAAGTGGGTGCACCGCGAGGACAAGCTGCCGGAGCTCAAGAAGGGCGAGAACGGCAACGGCCGGATCCGGCCCTGGGCGACCTTGATCTGGATCGACCGGCAGGCCGTGGGCACCGGCGAGGGCAGCGAACCGCCGCCCGCGGAGGGCGAGACGCCCGAGGAGGATGAGCCGGAAGGGGAGGAGCCCGAGACCGAGGAGGACCCGGACGAGATCCGCAGCTTCGACGATGTGCTGCGCGTGCGCTTCGGCGGCCGCTGGGCGGTCAAGCGCGGCACCCCCGGAAAGCTGCGCCGCGACGGGCACACGCCGATCGCGATCGAGTTCGAGAAGGGCAGCGAAGCGCCGGCCAATTTCGCGCCCTGGGCCACCGTGCTGGACGGCCCCGGCCACCAGCTGGTGCTGCTCGGGTTCTGCTCGGACCTCGACCGCAAGGACCAGACCAAGATCTGGGATCAGATGGCCAAGAAGATCGAATTCTTCGAGGCCGGGAATCCGGATGCAGCGAAATGGCGGCGCTTTTACGAGGGCCGGCCCAAGCTGATCGATCCCGAGTACCGCATCCTGGTGCGCTCGCGGCTGGTCAAGGGTTGGATGGCCGACGACACCGAGAACTACATCTACGTCTACAGCACCAAGAACGAGCCCTTGATGCGCCGCATCAAGATCGAGCTCGAGGCGATCCGCACGGAGTACCTGAAGCTGTTCCCGCCGGCGGCGCCGATCACCGCGGTTTCGACGGTGAGGGTCTGCAAGGACGATGCGGAATACAAGGCCTACGGCGGTCCCGAGGGCAGCGGAGGCTACTGGAACTGGCGCGATCAAGAGCTCGTGCTGTACGACTATCCCGACGGCGAGGGCGAGAAGAAGGGCACCGGCAAGGCCGACACGCGCATCGTGCTCTACCACGAGGGCTTCCACCAGTACATCTATTATTCGGCCGGGGCGATCTCGCCGCACTCCTGGTACAACGAGGGCACGGGCGACTTCTTCTCCGGCGCGCAGGTGACCGCCAACGGCGTGCAGCGCATCGGGCCCAACCCCTGGCGACTCGAGCTGATCCAGCGGGTGATCAACGAGGGCAAGTACGTGCCCTGGAAGGAGATCGTGCGCTTCGAGCAGCCCGAGTACTACGCGCCCGGCCGCATCGGCATCTGCTATGCCCAAGGCTGGTCGATGATCTACTTCCTGCGCACCTGCAAGGATGTCGAGAAGAACCCGGCCTGGGCCGCGATCCTGCCGACCTATTTCGACGTGCTCAAGCGCGAGTACGAATCGCGCGCCGCCGAGCTCGAGGATCCCGAGGACTATGGCGCCAAGTTCGTGATCGAGAAGGCCTCTCGGGACGCGGCCGTGGAAGCGGCCTTCAAGGGCATCGACTACGACGCGATCACCCAGGCTTGGGAGAAATACATCCTGGGCCTCGAGGCGCCGCGTTGACGGGCTGATGGGCAACCGGCTCGGTCTACGCCCGAGCCGCCAGACCAGCCTGTCCGCTTGCCTTCGGCCTCCACCCGGCGGCCGCAGTGGCTGGGATCGTCGCTGCGCGCCGGGTTCGTTTCAGCCGCCGGATCCGGGGCGATAGGGCGGCGGCGGCTCGCCGGCGATGCCGCCCAGCACGGTCTGGATCAGCTGCCGGACGATCTCCGGTTTCTTGGGGTCCACGTGCCCGCCTTCGGTCCAGGCCAGGCGGGCTGGGCAGGGCGCGCCGTCGAGCAGAGCCAGCACCAGCTCGTGGGGCAGGCGCGCATCGTCCCGGGCCGCCACGATCACGAGCTCCCGCGGCGGCAGCCGGGCCAGCCAGGGCTCGAGCTCGAAGTTGGGGCCCCGCGCCAGCAGGTAGGCCAGGCGCGCGGTCGCGGACGACAGCAGGGGCGACTTTTGTTTGCGCTCGAGCGCGTGCTCCAGCCACGCCAGCGGCGCGGCTCCGCCGTGCACCAGCCACAGGCGGCTGGCCGCGGGCTCGAGGCCGGCCGCCAGGGGCGCGAAGACGGCGCCCAGGCTCACGCCGAGCAGCTCGATGCGGGCGGGATCGACGCCCGGCTGGCCGGCCAGCCAGCGCACGGCCAGGGCCGCCGCGGGGGCTGTGTCGAGCAGGGCGGCGCGGATTCTCGGCAGCGCCGCCAGGATCGGACCGAGGCCCTTGATGCGATCGCTGCCCTCGAGCGGGTAGTCCAGGGCCGCCACGACCACCTCGCCCGGATCGCCCACCAAGAGCGCCGCGTCCCGTCCGGTGCGATGGCCGCCGAGGATCACGGCCGCCGGACGCAGCGGCTGGCCCGGAGCCCAGGGGCGCTGCAGCAGGGTCAGATCGACGCACAGTCCGCTGCTCGAGCACAGCCGCACCGCTTCGGTCGAGCAGTCGGCGGGCCCCGGGGCCGCTTGCCGCTCGACGTGGACCGGCTGGCCGATGCGCTCCGCCATCCAGGCGCTGCGGTCCCGCCGCGCGTCGAGCCAGACCCAAACGAGCAACCCAGCCAGCCCGAGCCCCGCTGCGGCGAACAGCCTGAGGGCGAAGCGCAGCAGGCGGCGCCGTGCGCGCGGGCGCGGTGCAGCGAGCGTCGATTCGGGGCCCATGGGGCCCCGAATCTAGCGGGCCGGTGTCGTGCGGCGAACTGCGCGCTCCTGGAGCTTCCGCGCGCGGCGAAGCGCCGGGCCCGAGCGCGTCGGCCGGCGTCGGCCCGCGTCGGCCGGGGGAAACGCCGCTGTGTCCCCCGCGGTGGCGCGACGCGCCGCCCCGCGGCGATTGCGGAGCGGCGCGGCCGCCGAGCCTCGCGGGCTCACCGGTTGGGACCCGGGGTCAGCCGCGGGCGGCCGCTGCGCCGCTGCGCGGGCGGGGCTCCGCGGCCCCTCCCGGGCGGGCGGTCAGGGTCAACTCGCCGCGCGTCAGGTCGAACTCGGCCCGGTCGCCGCGGCCCAGGCCGCCCTTCAAGATCGCGTCCGCCAAGCGGTTCTGGATCTGGCGCTGGATCACGCGCTTGAGCGGCCGGGCGCCGAATTCCTCGTCGAAACCGAGCTCCGCCAGGTGTTCTTTGGCGGCCAGGCTGACGTCCAGCTCGATCTCCTGCTCGGCCAGGTGCTTGGCCAGGTTCCGCAGCTGGACCTCGACGATGCGCACCATCTGGCCGCGCTCGAGGGCCTTGTAGGTCAGGATCTCGTCCAGACGGTTCAGGAACTCGGGCCGGAAGAACTCGCGCAGCTGGCTCTCGGAGCGCAGGTTGCTGGTCATCAGCACCAGGGTCTGGGTGAAGTCCACCAGGTTGCCCTTGCCGTCGGTCAAGCGGCCGTCGTCGAGCAGCTGCAACAGCACGTTGAACACGTCCTGGTGCGCCTTCTCGACCTCGTCCAGCAGGATCACGCAGTGGGGCTTCCTGCGCACCGCCTCGGTCAGGACACCGCCCTCGTCGTAGCCGACGTAGCCCGGGGGCGCGCCGATCAAGCGCGACACGGAGTGCTTCTCCATGAATTCGCTCATGTCGACCCGCACGATGGCCTGCGCATCGTCGAACAAGAACTCGGCCAGGGCCTTGGCGGTCTCGGTCTTGCCCACGCCGGTCGGCCCGAGCAGCAGGAACGAGCCCAGGGGCCGCGATTGCTCCTGCAGGCCGGCCTTGGCGCGGCGCACGGCTTCGGAGATGGCCTTGAGCGGCGTTTCCTGGCCGACCACGCGCTCGCCGAGGCGCTGCTCCATGGTCAGCAGTTTCTCGCGCTCGGTCTCCAGCAGGCGGCTGGCCGGGATGCCGGTCCAGCGGCTGATCACCTGCGCGATCAGCTCTCCGTCGACCTCCTCCGGCAAGAGGCCGCCGGCCGCTTGGGCCCGCGCCAGCTCGGCCGAGGCCTCCTCGAGGCTCTTCTGCGCCTGCGGGATCTCGCCGTAGCGGATCTGGCCCACGCGGGCGTAATCCCCGGCACGTTCCTTCTGCTCGGCCTCGAGCTTGAGCGATTCGATCAGGGTCTTGCCGGCGCGCAGCTTGGTGATCAGGTCCTTCTCGCGCTGCCAGCGCGCGCGCAGGCTGGCGATCGATTCGGCCAGTTCGCCGAGCTCGGCGTGGATGTCCGCCAGGCGCCGGGCGTTGCCCTGATCGTCCTCCTTCTGGATCGCGGACTGCTCGATCTCGAGCTGGCGCTTCTTGCGCTCCAGGCTGTCGAGTTCGGGCGGCAGGGAATCGATCGACATGCGCAGCTGCGCGGCGGCTTCGTCGACGCAGTCGATGGCCTTGTCGGGCAGGAAGCGCTGCGTGATGTGGCGGTCCGACAGGCGCGCGGCAGCCACCAGGGCCTCGTCCAGGATGCGCACGCCGTAGTGCACCTCGTAGCGCTCCTTGAGGCCGCGCAGGATCGCCACGGTGTCCTCGACCGAGGGCTCGTCCACGTTGACCGGCAGGAAGCGGCGCTCGAGGGCCTTGTCCTTTTCGATGTACTTGCGGTACTCGTCGATGGTGGTCGCACCGATGCAGCGCAGGTCGCCGCGCGCCAGGGCCGGCTTGAGCAGGTTGGCGGCGTCCACGGCGCCCTCGGCGCCGCCCGCGCCCACCAGGGTGTGCAGCTCGTCGATGAACAGGATCACTTCACCGGCCGAATTGGTGACCTCGTCGATGACCGCCTTGAGGCGCTCTTCGAACTCGCCGCGGTACTTGGCGCCGGCCAGCAGGCGGCCCATGTCGAGCGCCATGATGCGCTTGTCCTTGAGGCCTTCGGGCACGTCCGCGGCCACGATGCGGTTGGCCAGGCCTTCGACGATGGCGGTCTTGCCGACGCCGGGATCGCCCACCAGCACCGGGTTGTTCTTGCGCCGGCGCGAGAGCACCTGGGCCACGCGGCGGATCTCGGCGTCGCGGCCGATCACCGGATCGAGCTTGCCGTTGCGCGAATCGGCGGTCAGGTCGCGGGCGTACTTCTCGAGCGCCTCGAAGGTGGCCTCGGGGTTCTCGCTGGTGACGCGCTTGCCGCCGCGCACCTGCTCGAGGGCCTGGACCAGCTTGCCGGGCTCGAGGCCGCGGCCCTTGAAGGCCGCTTCGACCGCGCTGCCGCCCTTGTGCGCCAGCGCGAGCAGCAGATGCTCCGTGGAAAGGAACTCGTCCTTCAGCCGCGCGGCCTGGGCCTGGGCCTCGGCCATCACCGCCTGGAATTCGCGGCTGACGCCAAGCTGGCCGCCCTGGCCGCGGGGCAGGCGGTCGAGGGCGCGTTGGAGCTCGGCCCGCAGGCCAGCCGGGTCGACCCCGAGCTGGCCCAACACCGACAGCAGCGCGCCTTCCGGCGCGTCGAGGAGGGCGCTGCCCAGGTGCAGCGGGGTCAGCTCCGGATGGCCCGCGGAGGCGGCCAGTTGCTGGGCGGCGCTGAGGGCTTCGGTGCTTTTCTGGGTATAGCGGGGCTGATTCATGGGAGGCGCAGGGCGGGTTGGTCGTCGCCTGGCTTCCGCAAGCCCCGTGCCGCCTCCCCTCGGGGCTCTCCACGCCCCAGGCCGCCTTTCTGGCAGTTCGCTCAACGAGGCGGGCCTGCCAGTCAGGCGGAGGAGCTGCCGAAATGGCATTGATTCGCCCCCAGGGACCGCCTCGGGTCGACATCCCCCACATCCCGGGGCACCGGGTGCGCCCCGCAGCGGGGCCAGCAGCGGATCGGCGCAAGAGTCAAGGCCGAAAGCCTCGAGGGGGCGCTGGACCCCTCACTCGCCGCCGCTCACCCGCCGGACTGCCCGGATCCGTTCCCGCCGCCTTGGCCTTCCCCCTCGCCACCGCCGCGGCGTTGGCGCTTGGGCCGGAACTCGCGATGCCCGGTTTGCTCGGCCTCGAACAGATCGCCCACCGCGCCGCGGGCCCCTTCGATGTTGCCTTCGATCAGGGCCAGCTCGAGCCCCAGGGCCAGATCGAGCGTGCTGAGGATCTTGCGCTGGTAGCGCACCGCGAAGGCGGCCTGTGCGCTGGCCTCGGTCAGTTCCTTCGGGGCCCGAGGGCTCTGCCCGTAAGCGGCCAGCAAGCTCGACTGCAGATGGTCCGCGTGGGTTCGCGCGGCGCCGAGGTGCGCGGCCTGCTCCTCCGCAGGCGCCTTGGCATGGGCTTCCAGGGAGGCGGCGATCGCCTCCAGGGCCTCCTCGGCGGCGTGCATGCTGGCCTCGAGGTCGCCGTCCAGGCGGGAGGGTCCGGAGGGCTGCCAGAGGAGCGGCAGGGCGGAGAGCAGGCCGAGGGCCAGGAGGCGCGGGGTCATGGGAGTTCGGGGTCAGGGGTGGCCAGCCAGCATCGCGCTGGCGGGGATCCGAAGCCAGCCGCCGGGGCTGGCCTGTTGCCGGCGGGCCTTTACGGGTTGGGAGCGGCGACGCGAGGCCGGGCTGCCCCCGGGCGGCGGCGAGCTTTCCGAGGATTGCAGCTTGCTAGCCGAGCCGCCATGCATAGACTGAGACTCAGTCTCAACTGCCGCCTGGGCCCGACCCCCAGGCGCTGCGACCCGCCTCGAAATTCCCACACCCCCCATGAAGCCCGCCCTCCTGACCCTGGTCGCCGCCTGCCTGGCTGTGCCCTGCGTTGCCCAGACCATCCCGCAGCTCCTGCCCTTGGCGCGCACCGACTTCTGCTACGTGCCCGAGCCCAGCTCCGACCAGATCTTCCGCCTGATCGACCTCGATCTCGACGGCGACTTCGACGGCCCCGGCGAGGTCTCGGTCTTCTACAACGATGTGCAGGGCGCCTTCCCGCTGACCAACTGCAACGGCGTCACGGTCGACCTGTTCGGTCGCGTGTACGTATCCGATTCCAGCGAAGAGCGCATCTTCCGCCTGGTCGACCTGGACGGAGACGGCAGCTGCCATGACGCCGGCGAGTGCACCGTGTGGTTCGACGGCAAGGGCGGCACCGGCTCGGGCATCCTGCTGGCCTCACCGGCCAATCTGGTCGCCGACGCCCAAGGCGCTTTGTGGGTCGCGTCCGCGGGCGACGGAGCCAACCCGGTCGACTCGGTGGTGCGCCTGTTCGACGCCAACTTCGACGGGGACGCCAACGACGCCGGCGAGGCGGTCGAGTACTTCAAGCCCGCGCCCGGCGGCGCCGGCGGCGCCTCGATCCCCCAGGATGTCGCCATCGGCCAGGACGGTCGCCTGTACCTGCTCGATGTTCCCTCCGCAGGCACCAACCCCAAGGGCGTCTATCGGCTCGACGATCTGAACGTCTCCGGCGTGATCGACCAGCCCAGCGAGGTCACGGTCTTCTTCGCGCCCCCCGCCCAGCCGCTGAACGCCTTCTTCTGGGGCCTCACCATCGATGCCCAGGGCTGGTTCTACATGGCCGACACCATGAACGAGCTGGTCTGGCGCTTCCGCGACGTCGACGGCAGCGGCGCCGTCGACCAGGCCAACGAATTCAGCATCTGGTGGCAGAACCCGAGCGGCAGCCTGATTTGGCGCCTGGCGCCGGCCTCCGACGGCAGCCTGCTGGCCGCCGAAAGCGAAGCCCCGGACCGCATCCTGCGCCTGGCCGACCTGGACAACAGCGGCTCGGTGGATCTGCTGACCGAGACCTCCACCCTGTGGATCGACACGATCGGCGGCCCGGACATCGTCAACCCGCGCTCGATCGCCCTCGGGCGCTCGGCGACGATCGCCACCAACCCTTCGCCCTCGATCGGCACCAGCACGAACGTGACCGTCTTCGCCACCTGGGGCGACCTGGTCCAGCTCTATTACTCGGGCGCCCAGATCGCGCCCCTGCCGCTGGCCCCGTTCGGCTTCATCGAACTCGATCCGGCGGCTGCCTTCGGTCTGCTGACCGCCGGTGTCATCGGGCAGTTCGCTCCGGTGTCGATCGCCGTCAACGTGCCGAACAACCCGAACCTGATCGGCGCGAGCGTGTATCTGCAGGCCGTCGCCGGCCAGCCGTCGCTGCTGCGCCTCGGCGCGGTGCAGCAGGTCACCTTCCAGCCGTGACCGCCTGAGGCCCATCGTTCCGGGCTGCGCTCGAGTGCCAGACCAGCCCGTTCCCGATCGCTCTTGGCCCGCCGTCCGGCGGGCGCAGAGGCCGGGATCGACGCCTCCCACGGGGCGTCCCCGCTGAGCGCCCTGTCCCGACCGATCTCGGCAGCAGCGCTCGGCGCGGGGCCGGTCGGGGGCCGGCGGCACGAATTCGACTTGGAACCGCCGGCTTGCGGGGCTGCTGCATGGGGTGACGTGCAGCGATTCCGCAGGCCGGCAGGACGGGGCGGGGCCAGCAGGGCCTCGCCCCGCATTCTTGGATGCGGCCTGGCCCGCGGCAGGCGAGCCGCCGTGAAGCTCAAACCAGCGGATACCCCGCGGCCGCGAGCGCTCGGCTGGCGCGCTCCTGCAATCCACGCTCGACGAACAGCCAATCGGTGTCGAAGGTCGACAGGCAGAGCAGCGGGACTCCCGCGGAGGATAGACAGGCGGACAGTCCCGCCAGCACGCCCAGGGCCTCCAGCGGCAACGTCGCGGCGATCTCCAGGGCGCACAGGCCGCGCCGCACCCGCCAGGCGCCATCGAGGGTCGCCGGCAGGGCGCTTTCGGCGCACAGCAGCGTGGTTTCGCTGGGCGTGCGCACCAGGGCCAGCAGCGGACCTTGAAGCCAGGCGGGCGTCGCCGCCTCCGGCGGGCCGCGCAGGATCGCCAGGGGCCGATCGTGCCAGCGCAGCGGCAGCGCGCTCGGCGGCGGACGCAGCGGGGCGGAGCTTTGGCCCATGGCCGCGCGCATGGCCTCGACCGCAGGGCCCACGCCCAGGGTCAGGGACAGGGCTACGATCGAATGGCCGATGTTGAGCTCCTCCACGCCCGGCAGGCGCGCGATCGGGGCCACGTTGCCGAGGTCGAGACCGTGGCCGGCGTTCACGCGCAGGCCGAAGGAGCGCGCCAGCTCGGCGGCTCGCACCAGGCGCTCGAGTTCGAGCTGGCGGGCGGATCCGGTCGCGTTGGCGTAGGTACCTGTGTGCAGCTCGATGAACGGCGCGCCGCTGTCGCGGCAGGCGGCCAGCTGCTCCGGGTCGGGATCCACGAACAGGCTCACCAGTCCGCCCGCCGCCGCCAGCCGCGGCACCGCCTGCGCCACCCGGCGCTGCTCGCGGATCACGTCCAAGCCGCCTTCCGTGGTCACCTCCTGGCGGTTTTCCGGCACCAGGCAGAAGGCGTCCATGCGGCTCTGCTCGGCGATCGCCAGGATCTCCTCGTCGAGGCACAGCTCGAGGTTCAGGAAGCCGCTCAGGCCCGAGCGCAGGACCGCCAGGTCGGCATCCTGGATGTGGCGGCGGTCCTTGCGCAGGTGGATGGTGATCCCAGCGGCGCCGTGGAGCAGGCAGCGGCGAGCGAAGTCCAGCGGATCCGGGGCCAGGCCCCGGCGCGCCTGGCGCAGGGTGGCCACATGGTCCACGTTGACGTGCAGGCGCGGCTCGGCGTGCTTGGGATCGTGCGGCATGGGCGCGGCCAGGATAGCGCTCGCCGCCGGCCGGCCGCCCGCAGCGTTAGGCTCTGCCCATGCGCATCATCGCCGGCTCCCGGCGCGGCAGACGCTTGCAAGCGCCTCGCGGCCTCGCGACCCGGCCGATGCTGGATCGCGTGCGCGAGTCCCTGTTCTCGACCCTGGCGCCCTGGTTGCCGGGCGCGCGCGTCCTGGATCTGTTCGCCGGATCCGGAAGTCTGGGTCTGGAAGCGCTCTCGCGCGGCGCCGAGCGCCTGCGACTGGTCGAGCAGGGGCCGGTGGCCCTGGAGGCCCTGCGCTCCAACGTGGAGCAGCTCGAATTCGGCCAGCTGGCCGAGGTACGCCGCGGCGATGCCCTCGATCCGGCGGTCTGGCAGCCGGGGCCTTGGGACCTGGTGTTCCTGGACCCGCCCTACCCCTTGATGCGTTCTGCGGCCGGCCGCCGGGGTGTGCTGTCGGCGTTGGCGAGCCTGTGGGCCGAAAGACTGGCCCCCGAGGGGGTCCTGGTGCTGCACGTCCCGCGCGGGGAACTGGTCCGTGCGGAGCTGCCGCAGCCGGCCGAGGTGGCGTTGCGCGAGTACGGCACCCAGGCGCTCTGGTACGTGCAGCGCCCGGCGCTCCCGGGGCCGGCCGGGGAAGCGCCGCAAGATCCGATCGCGGATCCAACGGGGGGCTGATCCCCGCGCCCGGGTTTCCCGGAGGCGGCTCGCGAGCCTTGGGCGGAGGCCAGCCCTCCGGCTCGGATTCCGATAGCCCAAGCATGCTCCTGCCGCTGCGCATCGCCTTGGTCCTGCTCCTGCTGTGCGCGGAGCTGGCCTCGGCCCCGGGAGTCGCCGCGGGTCAGGGCCTGCCGCCGGCGGAGCCCGAGGCCGTCGACCTGGAGCTGCTGCGGGCCTGCCCGAGCCGCTTCGTGGGACGCCGCGTGGTGCTGCGCGTGCAGCGCGGTGCCTCCGAGGGCGAGCCCCACGCGGCTTTGGAAACGGGCTTCGATCCGCAGCTCTGGCAGCGTTTTCCGTGCTGGTCGAACGAGCAGCGGCCCTGGCGGGCTGCGGACTTCGCCGATCCGGCGCCGTTCCTGTTCGCGCGCCGCGGCAGCGCCGCGCAGTTGCTGCTGAGCAGCACGGGGCCACACCGGGCCTTCGAGCTGATCGGGCAGGTCCGCGCCGTGCGCCTCGGGGAGCCCTGGATCGCCGTCGAAGCGGCCCGGCCCCTGCCGGAGTCGATCGGCGCTGGCGCGGTCCTGCATGCCAGCCGCGGATTCGAGCTGCTCGGGATCGGGCAGCGTCGCCTGGCCCTGGCGGAGCTGGAGCGCGCCCTGGCGGCGCCGCTGCCGGAGCGGCCGCGGGCCGAGCTCGAAGCGGTCATCGAGGCGCTGCGCGAGGACCTGCGGCGCGTGCCCGAGAGCGGCCCGCCCGCGCCGCGGCCGGGTTTCCGCGGCGAGCTCTGGCGGCTGGAGCTGGTTTCTCCGCGCCTCCCTCGGGACGCCCGCTAGGCCGGCAGGGCGGTCAGACGCCGCCATCCGTTCGCCACGGTCGGCCCCCCGGCGGGAGCGCCGCAGGCAGCGGAAAGGGGATTTGCCCTGCAACCGGGGCCGGGTGCTCCGGTCTCTTTGGGACCAGAACTTGCCGGACCCAGGAAGCGTTCGCTTTTTGTTCGCCTCAGGTTCGGGTTTTGGTAGGGTCCCCCCATGCTCACCGAACTCTCGATCCGGGACTTCGCGCTCATCGATGAGGCCGAATTGCACTTCGGCCAAGGCCTCAACGCCATCACCGGCGAAACCGGGGCGGGCAAGAGCCTGCTGATCGGCTCCCTCGAGCTGCTGCTCGGCGAGCGGCCGCGGGGCGGGCCGGCTGCCTGGGTGCGCCAGGGGGCCGAGCGCGCTCGGGTCGAAGGCCGCTTCCTGCTGCCGCGCGGGCCCGTGGCCAGCCGGGTGGCGGCCTTCCTGGCCGAGGAGCTGCCGGCGGCCTTCGAGGAGTGGCAGGCGGCCTGGCAGGACCACGCGGTCTGGCCGTCGGACGGGGCTGCGGGGCGCTCCCCGGGGGTTCCGGCGGCCGGGGAAGGGCCGGCGGAGGTCGAGCTGATCCTCGGCCGCACCCTCGAACTCTCCGGCCGCTCGCGGGCCCACATCAACCACACCCCGGTGACCGCCAAGGCCCTGCGCGGCCTGGCCCTGCTGCTGATCGAGCTCCACGGACAGAACGCCCACCAGCGCCTGCTCGAGCCCGCCCACCAGCTCGAGTTGCTCGATGCCTTCGCCGGCTCCGGCCGGGAGACGGCGGGACGCGAGCTGCTCGAGTACGGCCGGGCTCGGCAGCGCTGGCGGGTGCTCGGCGCCCAGCTGGCCGAGCTCGAGTCCGGCCGGCGCCAGCGGGCCGACCGGGCGGACCTGCTGCGCTTCCAGGTCGCCGAGCTGGCTGACCTGGCCCCGCGGGCCGGCGAATTCGAGGCCCTGCGCAGCGAGCGCGAGCGCCTGCGACATGCCGGCGATCTGGCCCGGGACCTGGCCCAATGGATCCAGGGCCTGTCGGAGGCCGAGGGCTCGGCGCTCGACCGCCTGCGTGGGCTCGAGCGCTCCGCCATGGTCTGGGCCGGTCGGCTGAAGGCCCTCGAGGGGGTTGCCGGCGAGCTCCTGGAGGCGCGCCTGCGCTGCGAGGAAGCCCTCTCGCGCATCGTGTCCTTCGCGGACGGCCTCGAGATCGACCCCGAACGCCTTGAGCTGGTCGAGGCGCGCTTGGAGGCCCTCGAAAGGCTCTCGGCCAAGCATGGCCTGCCGCCCGACGAGCTGCCGGACCTGGCCCAGGAGCTCGAGCGCGAGCTGGCGGAGCTCGACGACCAGGGCGGCGACGCGGAGCGGCTCGGCGCCGAACTGGCCCAGGCCCTGTCCGAACTCGAGCACGCGGCGGCGCGGCTGACGCGCCTGCGGCGGCAGGCCGCGGGTCGCCTCGGTCAGGCGTTAGCGCCGGTCTTGCCTTCGCTGGGGCTGCCCCATGCGCGCCTCGAGGTCCAGCTCTCCGATCGCGCCGCGCGCACCGTGGGCGGTGAGGCCAATCCCGGCACGCGCTTCGCCGCGGACGGGGCGGATGAGGTCGAGTTCCTCTTCGCCGCCAATCCGGGCGAGGATTTGCGACCCCTGCGTCTCGTCGCCTCCGGCGGCGAGACCGCGCGGCTGGTGCTGGCCCTGCGCTCGGTGCTCGCGGGCGCCGATGCGGGCCGCACGCTGATCTTCGACGAGATCGACACCGGCGTCGGCGGGCGCCTGGCCCCCGAGCTGGCTCGGCACCTGCGGGGACTCGGGACGCACCACCAGGTGCTCACGGTGACCCACCTGCCCCCGATCGCCGCCGCCAGCCATCGGCACCTCAAGGTCGTCAAGGCCGTCGTCGGCGGCCGAACCCAGACCCGCTTCGAGGACCTGGTGGGCGAAGCGCGGGTGGCGGAGATCGCCGACATGCTCTCCGGCGGTGCCCGCCAGGCGACCGCCCGGGCCGAGGCCAAGCGCCTGCTGACCGGGGCCGCCTGATCGCCCCGCGTGCATGGGCCCCGTCCAGGCCCCGCCGCTCCCTCGGCCCTCGCTCGCCGATCGAGGCGCCGCCCCCAGGAGCCGCGCTGCGATCGGTCCCCAGGCCAGCGGGCTTGGGTAGGTCCCGAGGCGTGGGCCGGCCCGCGCCGCGCCGCGCCCTGCCTGCAGGC
>JBIKLM010000381.1:0-4396 GCA_044359835.1 Planctomycetota bacterium | reverse complement strand
CGCGGTGCTCGCCGTAGTTGCTGCGCGGGCGATAGCCCCCGCTGCGGGCCGGGGCGCCGCCGCGGTCGTAGCCACCGCGCTGGTAGCCACCGCCGCCGCCGCCGCCAGCTCCGCCGCCGTAACCGCCGCGCTGGTAGCCCCCGGGGCGCGGGCGATAACCGCCGCCGCCGCCCTCGGATTCCGAGCCGCCTTCGCCGCGGCCCCCGAAGGTGCCGTCGGCGCGCGGGGTGGCCGGGCGGATGTCGATGCGCCGGCCGCGGATCTGGCCGTCCGCCATGCGCTCGAGGACCTGGTCCTTGTACTGCTCGGGCAGCTCGACGAAGGAGAAGCGGTCGTAGATGTCGATCGAGCCGATCTCCTTGCCGGGCACGCCCGCTTCGTTGGCGATCGCGCCGACGATGTCGCTGGGGCGCACGCCGCCCATGCGGCCGATGGCCAGATACAGGCGCACCATGCCCTCCTCGACGCCGTCCGGGCCGCGCTCGGCGCGCTTGCCGCGGTTTTCGCTGGCCTCGCCGAAGCTGGTGGCCGACTGGGGCCGCAGGCCGGTGGCCTGCTCGATCGCGTACAGCACCGGGCGTTCGCGCGGCGTCAGGATCAGCACCGTGTCGCCGCCTTCGGCCAGGTGGTCCAGGCGCTCCGAGTAGGCCAGCACGTCGCGCGGCGGCGACAGGTGCATGATGCGCTCGACCTGGGGCAGCTCGGTCGCTTCGGCGGCGAAGTCGGTGACCACCAGGGCGTCGAATTCACCCTCCTCGAGGCGCTTGGCCAGCTCCTCGCGGCGCTGGGCCGTCAAGCCGCCGTGGAAGGCCTCGGTCTGGAAGCCGCGGGCGCGCAGGCGGTCGGTGGTGTCCTGGCACTCCTTGATCGTGTTGGTGAAGACCAGCGCGATCTTTTCCGGCTCGCCTTCCAGGGCGCGCACCAGGATTTCGAGTTTGCGGTGCGAGGGCACCTGATGGAACTTGGGCTCGACCTCGGCCAGGGGGCCGGCGGCCGGCGCGGCGCCGAATTGTTGGGCGTTTTCGAGGTGCTCGAGGGCCCATTCGCGCAGCTCGGCGGTCAGGGTGCCCGCGGTGAACCAGCTGGGTCCGCCCACGGCCAGGCCTTCGAGCAGCTCTTCCAGGGCTTCGTCCTGGCCGCTGCGCAGCACTTCGTCGACCTCGTCGACGATCAGCAGCTTGAGCTCCGGCAGGCGCACCTTGCCTTCCTCCAGCAGGGCCAGCAGGCGGTCGGGGGTGGCCACCAGCACGTGGGCCTGGCGCGACAGGCGCTCTTCGACGACCACGTCCGGCGGGCCGCCGCCCAGGGGCAGCACGTGCAGGCGCTCGCCCGCGGGGCCGGTCAGGCGGTTCGAGAGGCCGGCCACGCCTTCAGCCACGCGCAGGGCGCGCTCGCGGCCGGGCACCAGCACGAGCACCTGAGGCTCGCGGCGGGACAGGTCGACCAGCTCGAGGGCCGGCACCAGGAAGGCCAGGGTCTTGCCCGACCCCGGCACCGCTTCGACCAGCGCGTCCTGTCCGGCGCGGCAAGCGCTCAGGAGCTGGACGCCCAGGGGGCTGGCGGCCTCGTAGCCTTGCTCGTCGAGCGCGGCCAGGAGTTGGGGGCGGAGGGAGAAGCGGGCGAAGGGTTGGGCGGAGCTTTCCTTGCGCTCCGACTGGGTTTCCGAGGTCATCGATTCCGATGGGGAGGGGGGTGGGGGCCATCCGCCGAGCGTTTCGGGGACGGCGTTCCGGGGGGGGCGGCTGGGCCGCCGGGCACGCGTCGTGCTCCGGGCCCAGGCGCCGGCACCGACCGGCTTCCGGGACACAAATTTCCAGGGGGAACGGCCCGCGCGGGCCATCCGCAGGTCCCGGCCGCCAGTGCGCGCCGAGACCGGCCCCGACAAGGTTGCCTCGGGAATCGGCGCGCGCCAGGAACAAAAGGTTTTTTTGCTGCCGCGGGCCTCGGCCCGAGGGCGCGGTAGCGGTGCGCGGGGGCGGCCCGGCCCGCACCCGGCCCGCGGCGGCCCGGCGCCCCGCGGAGCGAGGCCTGCCGAGCGCGCCCGGGGGCCCACCGGGCGCGAGCTCCGCCAAGCCATCGTTTCGGGCCCGGGCCGGGGTCCGGAGCCCCGGGCCGGGGCGGCCGCTAACCTGGGCCGTCCGCGCCATGGCCAGCCCGACCCAACCGCCCCCGGCCGTGTGCCTGCTGTCCGGCGGCATGGACTCCGCCGTGGTGTTGGCCGAGGCGCGCGCCGCGGGGCGCCGTCCGGTGGCGCTTTCTTTCCTTTATGGCCAGCGCCATGGGGTCGAGCTGGAAGCCGCGCGCCGCGTGGCCCGCGCCCAGGGCGTCGCCGATCACCGCTTGGTCGCCATCGACCTGGCCAGCCTGGCGAGCTCGTCCCTGACCGGGCGCGGCGAGGTCGAGAAGGACCGCGACCAGGCCCGCATCGGCAGCGATGTGCCGAGCACCTACGTGCCGGCCCGCAACACGGTTTTTTTGGCCCTGGCCCTGGGCTTGGCCGAATCGATCGGAGCCGAGGAGCTTTGGATCGGGGTCAACGCGATCGATTATTCCGGTTATCCCGATTGCCGCCCTGAATTCCTGGCGGCCTTCGAGCGGCTCGCCAACCTGGCCACCGCGGCGGGCACCGAGCGCGGCCAGCGCTTCCGGGTGCGCGCGCCGCTCTTGCAGCTCGACAAGGCGGCCATCGTGCTGCGCGCCGAGGCCCTGGGGGTCGATCTGGGCCTGACCCACACCTGCTACGACCCGCACAGCGGGCCCGCCGGGGCGCTGGCTTGCGGCCGCTGCGACGCCTGCCGGCTGCGGCTGGCCGGATTCGCGGCCGCGGGCCGCCAGGACCCCCTGCCCTACGCGGACCGGCCGGCGCAGCGCTCGCCGCGCTAAGCTCGAAAAGCGCCCAACTCGCCCATGCAAAGCCAAGAGCCCAGCGCCCCGGATGCCGCCGATCGGGAGCCTTCGTCGGCTCAGTTCGAGCGCCTGCTCGGGTTGGTGGCGCGGCTGCGCGCGCCCGATGGCTGCGCCTGGGACCGCGCCCAGACGCGCTCCAGCCTGGCGCCGAATCTGATCGAGGAGGCCTTCGAGCTGGTCGAAGCGATCGATCGCGGGGATCCCGCGGGCGAATGCGCCGAAGCCGGCGATGTGCTGATCAATCTGTGCATGCTGTGCCAGATCGCAGCCGAAGAGGGGCGCTTCGACCTGGGGCGTGCGGCCGAGGTGGCCGGCGACAAGCTGATCCGGCGGCACCCGCACGTCTTCGGCGCGCCGAGCCGGGCCGCGCAGGACCCTGGCGCGCAGGACCCGGCCGCGGAGCCCGCGCGCGCCGCCCTGGCGCGCTGGGAGTCGATCAAGCGCGCCGAACGCGCCGGGGCCGGCGAGGACCGGAGCGCTTTGGCGGGCGTGCCCAAGGCCTTGCCGGCCCTGCAGCGCGCCCAGCGCCTGGGGGCCAAGGCCATCTCCAGCGGTTTCCGCTGGCCGGACGCCCACGGGGCCTTCGCCAAGCTCGAGGAGGAGCTGGCCGAGCTGGCCGAGGCCTTCGGCGCCGCCGGCGCCCTGCCCCTCGATCACCAAGCCCGCGAAGCGATCGCACACGAGCTCGGCGACCTGCTGCTGGCCGCTTCCCAATTCGCCAATTACGTCGGCCTGGACGCGGAGGCGGCCACGCGTGCGGCCGCGCGCCGCTTCGAGCAGCGCTTCCGCGCCGTGGAGGCCCGTTTCGACGGCCGCCTCGAGGGGCGCAGCCTGCAGGAGCTGATGGGCGCCTGGCGCGAAGCCAAGCAGCGCGGCATGTGACGGTCTGAGCGAAAAGCCGAGCCGGGCGGTGCCCGCGCCGTCAGGCCAGGCGGTCCGCATGCCTGCGGGCCGCCATCCCGCGGCAGCGGAGGCTGGGATCGGCGCTCCGGTGCTCCGCCACCGGACGCCTCGAGCGCAGCGGGGCGGAGCGGGCCGCGGGCGCCTTCAGGACCCTGGCCCAGGCGCCGAGGCGGCCCCGCCCTGCGGTTCCGGCGGCGAGCCCCCCGGGGGGGGCTGGTGGCCTGCCAGCCGACGGGCTATCGATCTCTCCGACAGCAGACGAGAACTCTCCATGAACCAACCCCGTTTCGTGTCCCTCGAAGAGCCCCCGGGGCGCCGCCGCCTGTGGCCCTGGATCCTGCTCTGCGTGCCGTTCTTCTTCCTGCTGGTGTTCGTGCTGGTGCTGGTCTCGCGCGGCGATTTCGGCGCGCGCCTGGCGCGCGTGGGCGCGATCGAGCGCCAGCACACCGAGCTGTATGCGATCGAGAAGACCCCGCCCAGCTCGGTGGCGCTGATCCTGGCGGCCCTGGAGCCGGGCGCGCCCGAGCCGAGCGCCGCCGAGCGTTGGGCCCTCGGCGACCTGCTGCAGCGCGCGGGCCTCGACGAT